>NZ_JACSLR010000006.1:0-148067 GCF_018618255.1 Exiguobacterium sp. s56
CATCGGATGAGAAACCGGAAATCATTGTTTTCGGCAGAAGTGTAAAAGGCAAACGAGCAAAAAGTGTCAAAATCAACTTGACGTCTACACAAACCTATGAATTGGCAGCAAACCGGAACACCGTACAGAGAATCATGAAGAAGCACCATCTCCAGTGTCGGATCAAACCCAAACGAAAATGGAAGTCTCAGGGTGAGAGCATCGTCATCGCCCCTGACCTTCTCAAGCGAGACTTCACTGCCAGTAGACCGAATAAGAAGTGGGTGACGGACATCACCTACATCCAATACGGGGGGCACGACGAAGTAGCTCTTCACGATCATCGACCTATTCAACAATGAGATTGTTGCCTATAAGCTATACGATCATCAACAAACGCCCCTCGTCATCGATACGTTAAGGATGGCGTTGGAGAGTCGGAACAATCCCGAAGGGATTATCATCCATTCAGATCAAGGAAGTGTCTATACATCATATGCCTTTCAAGATTTCGTCAAGAGGAAGCATCTGACGAGCAGCATGTCTCGAAGAGGCAACTGTTGGGATAATGCGGTGATCGAATCGTTTCATTCGAACTTGAAGTCTGAGGAATTCCAGTACGTCAAGTTCAACTCGTTAAGCGACTATGAAGTGCGTGAGCGGGTGAATAATTACTTAACTTACTACAACGAAGAACGTATCCAAGAAAAATTAGGCTACCTCACACCGATAAAATATAGTGTGGCGGCAGCTTAATCAAGGTGTTTTTATTAGTGTCTCATATAGCTAGGTCAGTCTAACTTTAGTCGTTTTTCTATTCGATTTGAAAAGAAATAGTCAAAATGTGTAATTATTTTTGAAAAAGACTAAACAGATTCGCGATGACTCCGATATAGAGTATGGAAACGATAAAACGTTCCAACTAATACAAGGTGAGGGGCCGGCCTAAGCCTTGTATGCTCGGACAAATGGATTTGGAAGAGCGGAAAAAACTCAAACCTATGGAGGGAAATTACAATGATTATTAACCACAACCTTAACTCAATGAACGCTCACCGCAACATGTCATTCAACACAGCACAAACTGGTAAAGCGATGGAGAAATTGTCTTCAGGTCTTCGCATCAACCGTGCTGGTGACGATGCGGCTGGTCTTGCAATCTCTGAAAAAATGCGCGGTCAAATTCGTGGTCTTGATATGGCTTCGAAAAACGCACAGGATGGTATCTCGATGATTCAAACTGCTGAGGGCGGGTTGAATGAAACTCACTCAATCCTTCAGCGTATGCGTGAACTCGCTGTACAGGCAGCTAACGATACAAACGTAGCTGTTGATCGTGGAGCAATCGGAGATGAATTAGCTCAGCTCGGTAAAGAAATCACCCGAATCAAAGACAACACAGAGTTTAACGAACAGAAATTGCTCAATGGATCTGCAGGTGTATCAGGAAGTGTCACTTTCCAAGTTGGTGCAAACAATGCTCAAACGATGGCAGTAGATTTCACTACAGCAGGAGTTGACCTCACATCGATTAACACAGCAGTAGGGACATTAACATCGGCAAGTGTTGCAACATCAGCTCTTTCTACAGCCCTAGTTGATACAATCTCGACACAAATTGAAACAGTCTCAAAAGGACGTTCACTTTTAGGTGCAACACAAAACCGTCTCGAACATACAATCAATAACTTGAGCACTTCTGCTGAAAACCTTCAAGCTGCTGAATCACGTATTCGTGATGTTGATATGGCTAAAGAGATGATGAACTTTACAAAGAACAACATCTTAAATCAGGCTGCTCAAGCAATGATGAGCCAATCTAACCAGCAACCTCAAGCAGTTCTTCAACTTTTACGTTAATGTTTTATCTTATAAAGGTCATGGAGATTCTTCTCCATGACCTTTATTTAAAAGATAAAATAAACTATGAAGAAAGTACTAAAGGAGTAATGGACAATGAAAAAAGTACTTATATGTAGTGGTATACCATTTAAGAACAAAACTAGGCAGCGGCCTCAACATATAGTGAAAATATTTGAAAGCAAAGGATATTATGTAGATTACATAGGTTTAAACGAAAACATTGAAATACAGGGTGAGAACCATAAGATTTGGAATACAGAGAAAAACATAAAACAGTTATTTAATAGCCTAGATTTATACGAATATGAATTTATATGGGTGACGCATCCATATTTCGGTTTGTTGTTTTCGGATGAAGAGTTGGAAAGACAAACTATAATATATGATTCTATAGACTTGTGGAATGAATTTAGAAGAACTGTCTCCGAAATTAACTTTCCGGAAATTCTACTTAATGCAGAAAAAAGATTAATGAAAAAATGTAAATATGTTTCTGTTAGCGCAATGAAATTAGGTTATATAGCTCATCGATACAATAATAATATACTATATTTACCAAATGGAAGTTTCGAACTCGATTACGAAACAAAAGAAAGTATTTCAAAGTTAAATCAAGTTATATTTTTTGGTTCAATTTCATCATGGGTTGATGTAAAAACAATTGAGCACATGGCAAGTACAAACCCGACGTTAAATTTTATAATTATTGGACCTAAACACATAAAATATACTTTTTCAAGTCCTAACATCAAAGAGCTTGGTACCGTTGATTATTATAATCTGAGTAATTATCTTAATGAGAGTAAATATGCAATTATTCCTTTTGAAGAAACGTCCTTATCATCAGCAGTCACACCTTTAAAGTACTATGAATACATTGCTGATAAAAATATTTTTGTTATCTCTACTGGTTTCCCAGATCTATTATACCGAAAACCATCAAGAACATATTTTTATAAAAACTCACATGATGCCGCGATGTTCTTAAATTTTCATAATCAACAAAACCATTTGAAGTATGGAGAAGAAGATTTCACATGGGGAAACTGGCATTATATTTTTAAAGATGTGGATAAGATAGTAAAAGATAAAATGGGGAATACTGTGACGTTACCAAACGTAGATTGGACAAACTTAAGAGATTATCCAATGGTACAAAAATATATTCTTCCTGAAAAGTTGTTCATTGCACATGAGACGGAAAATTTATACAACCATTATTTTGAATTAACTAAAAAGGAAGATTTTACTTTAGATGAGTTTAGTCATGAAATTCTTTTATTTGCTTTTTCGGCGATACACAAAAATGATTTTGAGTTGTTAATTGAATTGGTAAATACCTACTTAAGGTTACATCAATTAGAGCAACTAATTACTCTAACTAACACCGATGATTATATTCAATTTGTAAAAGTGTTTTTAAACAAAGATGTTTCAGAGAAACCCTCTGTTTATATGTTAAGCGTTAAATTGGCAATGTATTGCGAGATTAGTGAATTGATACAATTGATTAATGTGAATGGATTATCTTCAATAGCTTTATACGCAATAAAAATTTTAATTGAGTATTATGAATTTGCTGAAGTATTTGAAGAGGCGTTATATCTAGCAGAGCATTTATATATGTCCAATCCGACTGAAGAAAGTTTAAATATTTATGGTGCGATAAAATTTAAACATACTTATACATCAATTATACAATGAGGGATTTAAATGAATATTTTACATGTTTATGATCATTTAAAGTTTGGTGGGGCAGAAACTAGCATTATTACTTTATTGAAGGGCTTCTATGAAAATGGTCATAATGTATTTCTTGCTACTCCAAGAGGAGAAGCTCTAGCGTTAATTGAGGATTACATATCGTGGATAGAACTTCCGGAGATCAGTGAAGATAATGTTATTGAGGTTAGTGCACTACTGATGAGAACAGTAATTAATAACAAAATTGAAGTGGTACATGCTCATCCATTCATTTCGCAAAAAAATGTTGCTCTTCTAAGCCTAGTATGCCCAGTCCCTATTATCACGACTGTTCATGGAAACTATACATGTCCTAGCACGAATTATTTACTTGATTTTTATTCTAGACAGATTGTAGTTAGCGAAGAAATTAAAAATCGAATTAGTCATTTGCAACTATCAAATGTTGAAGTTATACCGAATAGCATTAATTTTAATTGTGACAACATGCAACCTCGAAGTATTCGCTCTTCAAATTTAATATCTTTATTATATGTTTCGAGGATTGATGAAGAGAAGAAAGCAATATTTGAATTTCTCATAGATTTTTTAAAACAATCAAATAACGTGGAATTGAAAATAGTAGGGCAAGGTAATTACCTTGAAAACCTCATTAATATCGTAGGAAAATTACCCATTGACATAAAAAGAAAAATTAAGATTGAAGGAGGGGTCGCAAACCCTAGGCGACTTATGCTTGAAGCTGATCTTGTGTTAGGTGTTGGGAGGGTTTTATTAGAAAGTGTTTCGGTGAATGTTCCCTTTTTAGTTTTAGGTGAAAAAGGCTATGGTGGGAAAATTGATTCTCATAACCTTGATAAATTTCTTCATCATAATCTTACCGAAAGAGGTTTACACATAACACCTTATTCAGAAAATAGAGCAATAGACAGACTTAAAAACGATGTTAGCATTCAGTTAAACTCTTCTGCTTGCTTAGATACACATGAGATATTTAATACCATAAAAAAAAATAACTCTTTGTCAAACTCTGTAGCAAACCATCTGAAGGAATACAGTATTGTGATTAGAGAGTTTAAAGGAAAACAGGTCGAAGATGAGGTTATTGATTTAAAAGGCGTATCTAACCGTATTAACCAACTTACAAAATTTAAAGGTAAGAGAAATTCCGGCCTAGAAGGTGTTAAGGAAATTTTATGTAGTCATTATGACGCCTTAAAAATAAATGAGACTTTTTTTTCTGAAAGAACGCTTAGCTTCTTCATTAGTAACCAACCATTGGATTGGGAATTTTTCGTGAGAAAATTGTCAAAGGATAGTTTTAGAACCCCGGTATATTTAAGGCTCTTATTTGTAAATGATAGTCTTCATTTAAATGAAGTGCTTTTAGAAATTCAACAAACGTTTCAAAATTATCAGATAGATATTTTCAATCTAGACATTGAGCTCATTTGGGGAGAAGCAGACATTGAGAATGAATTGTTCAAAATACATAATTCTTATGAAATAGTGACAGATCAAAACGAAGTTTATTTTTATTCAAAATTATTAATGAATCAAAATGCAGAATTACTCAATCCAATGTGTAAAATTTCGAACATTTGTCGATGAATAGTATAGGAAACTATAGCGATTAAGTAACTGAGAAAGATGAGGAACTATAGATGGTAAACAATATCAAGGAAGTAAGGGTACACTTGCCTGCTTCAGTCTTACCATATGAATCAACCAAGCATATTTTTGTAGATGAGAATCAAAAATCCCTGTCTCAAGAAGGCATAATTGTTCTTCCTACTCCCCAACACGTTACAAAACTAGAAATGGCAATTGAAAAAGCTAATCAATCATTGGAATTGCAACGAACAGGGCTAAAATTTGTTAAACATGAAAAATTAAACGACTACTATATTCAAGTCGTGGATACGAATAACGAAGTTATCCGTGAAATCCCTAGCAAGAAGTCACTCGACTTTTTCGCCGCATTCATGGAGTTTAATCAACTTTTTGACGAACGTGTATAAAGGAGGCAAATCATGACAACACCTATCCGATTCGGCGGACTTGCTAGTGGGATTGATACTGATACAATTATTAAACAATTGATGCAAGCTGAGAGAGTCCCCGTCGATAAACTTGAACAGAAAAAGCAGATCACCGAATGGAAGCGTGATGCTTATCGTGAAATTAACCGATCACTCATGACACTCCGGAACAGTGCAGTCGATTTAATGTTCAGTCGAAACTTCTATGCAAAAACTTCTAGTTCATCTGATGAGTCACGCGTCTCAGTTGTAGCAGGACCGTCGAGCGGGAACACAGCAATTCGTATTGAATCCGTTAGTCAGCTGGCGACAGCTGCAACCCAAGTTGTCGAACCAAAAGACAAAAATGGGAATGCAGTTACAAAGACAACGAAAGTTGCAGACATGAACTTGCAATCGGCCACTCAAGAAGTAACTTTATCTACCGTTACAAAAGAATGGACACTCTCACCAAAGCCGAGAACAGGTACAACCATCACATTAAAAGATGCAACGAGTAACCCTATTGATGCCTCAACCTATACTTATGATGAAGCAACAGGAAAAGTGACAATGAACGATGGGACAGATGTACCTATCGGGGCAACGGCAACCTATACTTCGGGTTATCAAGTTCAAATTCGTTCCGTCAACGGCGGTGAGTTTAAAACAATTAAGATAGCAGAAGATGCTACTATGGAGAATTTAGTAACTGCGTTGAATGGGAAAGATTCAGGGATTTCTGCATTTTTCGAGCCGGTTTCTGGGAAGTTGTCACTCACTCAAAAACAAACGGGTGAAGAGGCGATTATCGAATTTGATGCGACTACTAAAGCTGCTTTCGGGATTGATCCGGCAGCAGTCCCACAAAAAGGGATGAACGCTAATTTTATGGTGAATGGCATATCGATGACACAAAGCTCGAATACTGTGACAATCGATAATATGACGATAACGTTAAAATCGCAGTTTACGGCCGGCGAAGGTGCGGTCACTCTTTCTGCAGCAACTGACACACAGAAAGTCTTTGACAATATAAAAGCGTTTGTTGATAAATATAATGAAACAATCGATCTTATGAACAAAAAAGTAAAAGAAGATCGTTTCCGTTCATTTGCACCGCTCACGCAAGCACAGCGTGATGAATTGTCAGATGACGAAGTTAAAAAATGGGAAGAAAAAGCGATGAGCGGGATGTTACGGGGCGATTCAATTGTTCGAGGGGCAATGGACTCGCTCCGGAGTAACTGGTCAAGCACTTCAATCGCAACGAACGACACAGATATGCGCCAATTGTTTCAAATCGGTCTCTCAACCGGGGCTGACTTTACAAACGGTGGAAAAATTGAGTTGAACGAAGAAAAACTCAAAGCCGCTATCGAAAAAGATCCGGACCAAGTGTATCAGTTATTCGCCAACACGGAGAGTGGGTTACTCACACAAGTTCGTGATGCTGCAACTAGCTCACGTTCGTCGATCACTCGGATTGCCGGGGCGGACGGCTCTGGTGCACCGACATATTCGATGGGGCGCGAAATGACAGAAATCGATAATCGGATTAGACGATTAAATGATTTGTTAATCGATAAAGAAAATGCCTATTACCGTCGCTTTGCAGCGATGGAAACGGCCATGAACCAGGCGAACTCGCAAGCCGCCTCACTGCAACAGTTCTTAGGCGGAGGCATGTAAGAGGAGGAATTTAAATGGTAGCCAACCCATATGCAGCATATCAAAACAATGCGGTCACGACCGCAAACCCACAGGAACTCACGCTCATGTTGTATGACGGGGCGCTCAAGTTCATGCGCCTCGCCAAACTCGCCATCGAGCAAGGAAATTCAGATTTGAAGAACACGAATATCCAAAAGACACAAGCCATCTTTCAAGAGATGCGCTTGACGCTAAATAAAGACATTGCCATCTCGGCGAATTTAGATTCGCTCTATGAGTACATGTGGCGTCGTCTCGTCGATGCGAACATCAAGAACGATACGACCATCCTCGACGAAGTGCTAGACTTCACAACTGAGCTCCGTGACACGTGGAAGGAAGCGATGAAACTCGCGAAGCAAGCATGAGACCCATCGATGAAATCATCTTCAAAACGCAACGACTAAAGGACTTGCTGGCGAAAGTGCCGGAAGAACCCACGTATGATACATGGATGGACCAAATCCATGAGCTGCTCGACGACCGCGAGCAGTTGCTTGCGGCGCACGGTCCTGATTTAAAGGACGCTGACCAGACGGTGATTCGTCAGCTCGTCGATGACAGTCAACAGATTGCGCGTTTGATTGAGGCGGAGCATCAACGGCTCGGGATGACGCTCGGGACAGCGAGGCAAGAACGGAAGACGGTCAAGTCGTACGTCGACCCTTACGAAGATGTCGATTCAAACTTCTCAGGACTATTCGATCAACAGACATGAAAACAGCTCGAAGGCGCGCCTTCGAGCTATTTTCATTTATGAAGCTTTGACTTGCCGTCGTATTTTCAACAGGATTCTGGACAAGGTAAACAAAATCAGTCCACTCACATTGAATTTTAAATACGTGAGTAAAGCGTCTTGCAAAGACGTTACTGGCAGAAAGTCACTGAATATGATGAGCGGCAGAATCGTCACATGCATCGTGGCCCAATGAATCAAAATCTGTTTCCGGAACGACCACTGTCGAACTTCATAAATGACACTCGTCAGACCAAGGAAGAACGCCATCCCGCCGTAGACGAGCATATTATGTACACCTCTCATATCTCCGTTCCACCACTGATACGCTACAAGCACCCCGAACACCGCAAACCATGTCACACCGCGAACGAATCCTGTTTTCAATAAACTCATCCATCTCGTCCCCTCATCTATTCGTAATCATTATTTTACGACCCAACTCCGAAAAAGTTTCATTCCATTTGATAGGGGTGCAAAGACGTCTGTTTTTGTTTAAAATCGGGTAAATACCACTGTAACCGTTGCTTCTTTTCTGGAAAGGGGAGGGAAACGAGATGAGTGAGAAAAAAGTGAAACCTGAGTCAATGAAAAACCGTCGTTACTTCGTCTACGGTCCAGAAGGGGCGTACGATGAGTATGTGGAACGTGATCCGAAAATTGAAGCGTATGTCGAAGACGATGCGCCGCTCGAAGACGGTCCCGATCCGTATGAAGAAGAAGATCTCAAATCAAGAGGATAATATAGCCAAAGTCAAGGTTCTTTCAAAGACCTTGGCTTTTATTTATGCAGGGTGACCACCCTATACGTTTTCTTACACCGGTCAGGCTAGACAATCCAGTATGCTCATCTTATCAACCACCACTCATACGAAAAGGGAGAGAATGAAGATGAACATGAAACGATACGGATTGATGCTTGCCTTACCTTTAACACTGCTTGTAGGCTGCGGGGAAGCCGATGAACTGAAGACGACGGCGACCGATACGGAGGAAGTTGTAGAGGCAGAGAAGAAGGAAGAACCAGCGGCAGGCACAAAAGAAGAAGCAGAAATGCAGGATAGTGAACTTGGTTCAAACCAAATCTTCATGAAGAACAAGGCGCTCGACATCAAAGAGACGATCGGCTCTGTCAACTTCGCCATCGATAAAGTCCAGACATCTCGACTCACGGTCAACGAAGCGTATCGCGACTCGTTTGACGGGCAAGAAGAAGTGACAGTCGTCGCGATGAATGTCATCGTCGAGAATACGATTGACGACACCATCAGTTTTCATCCGAACCAAGCGACGCTCGTGACGAACACAGGCGAACAAGTGTCAGCCGACTTGTGGTTCTCAGATGACGTCGGCGGCGAGTTACTCGGGAAAGTGAAGAAGGAAGGGAACGTGCTTTTCTTCGTCAAAGCGATGCCAGAAGAGTTAGCGGACGTGAAAGTCGTCATCGATGGACCGTCAGACGCGAACTATCAGTCGATTGGGGAATCCCGTTACGAATATACAATTAACGTCGAGAAATAAAGGATGGCCGCTCCAGGGAACTGGTGCGGCCATTTGTCAGCGGTGAAGTAACATCTCCATCACGAGCAGTAAGTTTGAATCGTAGGAAGATGCCGCTGTCGACTCTTCCCGCTGGTCATCATAAATCGGAATATGTACGGTGGCGAGCTCGCCCAAACGATTTTTCGTCGCACGCGTGAACGCGATGACGGGAATGTCATGTTGTTTGGCGATGTTCACCTTCTCGAGAACGGACTCGGTCTCGCCACTACGAGAGAAGGCGATGAACAAGTCCTGATGTTCAATGTGAGCGAGAAACAGGCTCCGGCTGTCGCCAGCTGAACTGACCCATGCCTGCTTCTTTTGAAGATGCAACTTCTTCGCCATATATTCGGCAAAGAACGTGGAGAAGCCGGCGCCGTATAAAAAAATCGACCGACTCGCATCCAACAATTGATGGAAGTCCGAGACTTGCTCTGAAATCAAGGCATTCGTGCGCTCAAAATTCGTCACATGCGTCCGGAACTGATCAGCCCACGCCTCATGGTGGGGCCGCTCGGTTTGATGCAGCGTCGGTTGCTGCCCTTTTAAGAAAAATAAGAATTCACTATAGCCGCTAAACCCAAGCTTTTTGCAGAGCCGGATGATGGTGGCCGGTGACGTGTAGCACCGGGCCGCCAGTTCGCGTATGTTCATCTCGCGAACGAGCGAGACGTTCTCGGCGGCAAACAAGAGGACGCTATATTCCATCTCGGTCAACCGATTCTTGCCTCGCAATAAGTCCCAAACGGATGGCTCCATCGTCCATCCCTCCTTTCACACATTCTAATCATAAGCGAGTCGTCATGAAAAAAGAAGCGGCCCTTTTGAGGGACCACTTCTTCATTTAGTTGCGCACGAGCGTGTGACGAGATTGAAGGTCAGGCCAGAAGCCGGCGTTCGCTTCAATCATCTCGTCGAGAATCGTTTTCGCATGACGGGCTGATGGGACCGTCTTGTTCAACGTGAACGCTTGAAGTGCCTTCTCGTAAGAGCCTTCAATCGTCGCTTCGACGAGCAGCTTCTCACTGGCGAGCTGCTGTTCCATCAAACCTTTATAGAAGAGCGGGATGTGACCGACACGAATCGGTTCCGGACCGTGTGACGTGATGTAGGCCGGTACTTCGACCATGGCGTCATCCGGGATGTTGGCGATGGCGCCGTTATTTTCGACGATGACGAGATGACGTTCCCGACGATCGAAAGCGAGCGAGATAGCGACATCGACGATGAAGATCCCGTGTACGCCGACGTGGAACGCTTCTGGCATCTCACCTGTCTCTTCGAACGTGCGGATGGCCTCGAACAACGTCTTCTCACGTCCGGCCATGACTTCGTTGGCACGTGTATGCTCCGGGTTCGAGTCGTCGACGATGTCCGTACTCATCAAGTAATACTGCATGTACGGGTTCGGGATATACTCCGGGAAGTAGTCCATAAGCGGTTTGATATTCTTATACGTTTTCACCCATGATGGGTCAGAGTGTTGGACGTCGATGACGGAGATGTCTTCGGTCAACAAACCGAATTTGGCGATGTGTTCACGTAGCTCCGGCAACTTATCCTCGCCGTCGACGAACACTTCCGTGAACCACCCGAAGTGGTTGAGCCCGAAGTAGTTGACCGTCAAGTCTTCGCGTTCGACCCCGAGCACGGCGGCCATGTTGCGCATGACGCCGACCGGCATGTCACAAATGTTGAGCACTTTGGCGTCGGGACGTAAGCGACGGATCCCTTCGGCCACGATGGCGGCCGGGTTCGAGTAGTTGATGATCCAGGCGTCGTTGGCATACTGTTCGACGAAGTCAATCAGCTGAATCATCGGTTCGATCGTGCGAAGACCGTAGGCAAGGCCACCGGGACCACACGTCTCTTGCCCGACGACTTGGTGACGGAGCGGGATTTTTTCATCGTGTTCGCGCATTTTGTATTTTCCGACGCGCATTTGGGCGAATACATAGTCGGCCGCGGTGAATGCTTCGGCAGGGTCGGTCGTCACGGTCAGTTTGACGTCGTTCGTATGCTGGCGGATGACGTACTCGACGACTTTAGAGACGGCGAGTTGACGCTCGGCATCAAGATCATACAGACGAATCTCTTTCAGCGGGAACTCTTCTAGACGAACCATTAAACTTTTCACGATCCCTGGTGTATAGGTACTACCGCCACCGACGATTGTTAAAATGAAAGGTGCTTGTTTACTCATAGTAATTCCTCCTTGGTTATAATACGTCTTCGACTGCATCCCGCATTTTCTTCACATGCAGACCGTATACGACTTGAATGTTATCGCCTGACTTGATGACGCCTTTGGCCCCGGTCGAGAGCAGGGTCGGTTCATCGATTTTACTCGTGTCTTTCACGGTGACACGCAACCGGGTGTAACAGTTGTCGACCGTGTCGATATTGTCGCGACCGCCGAGCCCGTCGATGATGACGTGACCGACACCGATTTCGGTTGCGGCTGCTTCATCCGTCTGTTTGGCCTGATAGTCTTTTTTGTCGTACAGTTTCACTTCTTCCGCCTCATCGCCCCGTCCCGGTGTCTTCAAGTCGAGTTTCAAAATCAACGTCCGGAAGACGAGGAAGTAGAGGACCGACATGATCAATCCGACGAGGATGTACATATGCCAGTTCGACTTCTCGAGACCGAGCGGCAAGTTATACAAGACGAAGTCGATGGCGCCATTCGCACCGATCGCGTGAACGTCAAGCAAGTAATAGAGCGTCATGCCGACACCGGTCAATACCGCGTGGACGACGAAGAGCAACGGTGCCGTGAACAAGAATGCGAACTCAATCGGTTCTGTGACACCGAGCAAGAACGACGTCAAGGCGGCTGGGAACAGGATGGCTTTCGCTGCATTCTTTTTAGACGGTGACGCGGTGACGTACATGGCGAGAGCGGCAGCCGTCAGACCGAACATCTTGGCGATGCCTCGTGCATCCCATACGGCCGTCGTGCTCAACTGGGTGACGTCTTGACACGCCATCTCCGCGAAGTAGATGTTCCGTGCGCCGTTGTACATCTGGCCACACACTTCAGCCGTACCACCCAACTCGGTATATAAGAACGGGGTGTAGACGAGGTGATGCAACCCGGTCGGAATCAATACCCGCTCGAGGAATCCGTAAAGGAAGACCCCGAAGCCGCCGGCACTCTTGATGAACAGGGCCGAGCTCGTGATGGCGCTCTGCGCATACGGCCAGACGAACGTCATCGCGAACCCGAGGGCGATGGCGGTCGGGATTGCCAAGATGACGACGAAACGGTGACCGGAATAGATGGCCATCACGCCTTCGAATTGGACGCTTGAGTATTTGTTATGTAAGTAGCCGACGAGTCCACCAATCAAAATCCCGGCGAAGACGCCCATCTCGAGCACTTGCACCCCGAGGACCATCCCTTGTCCGGCAGCACGCATCGTGTCCGGATCTGCGAGATTCCCAGTCAAGCTGAGGGTCAGGTTCATCGCGTTCATGAAGATGATGAACGTGACGAGGCCGGTCAAGGCGGCGTACCCCTTATCTTTTTTAGCGAGGCCGATCGGAATCCCGACGGCGAAAACGAGGGCAAGATTGACTAAGATGACGACGGCACTGCCTGACAGCAATTGACCGAAGCCTTGAATATAAGGATTGCTTAAAAATGGGACATACGTTGCCAAGTTCCCGTTACCGAACATGTTCCCGAAGGCGATGAAGAGTCCGACGATCGGTAAGATGAGAACCGGAGCGAACAATGATTTCCCGAAGTCTTGCAATATATTGACTGCTCGCTTCATAACCATCCATCCTTTGACGTTTCATTTTTGTAAGCGCTTTACATGTTGAATACTATCATGGAAAATTGAGGAATCGAAGAGGTGGCATGTTGAAAAGCACACGTTCCATCGAATGAAACATGTTTCGTGTTTGTGAACGGATTTACATAAAGGAAAAGGCATGAGCAGATTAATCCATAAGAAGGAGTGAGGAAGATGAACGAGACACGCACCGTTCAAGTGAGGAAGTATGATGAGAGCCTGCATTACGAGTGGACGAGCCGACTCATCGAGGAGGATGATGAGCGCATCCTGCTTTACGCCGGACCAGTCCGGACGCTCCAGCACCATACCCGGCAAGCTCGTTATACGTACGAATCACACTCGCTCGAGTGTTTCATGCGCCATGACGGATTCACGGTCCAGCTCGATTTAGAAGCGGACGGGACGATTTGTCACTACTGCAACATCGGTCTCGTTCCTCGACTAGACGGGGACGTCATCGAATTCATCGATTTAGACCTCGACCTCGTGGCTGACGGGGAAGGCGAGTGGCGACTCGTCGATGAAGAGGAATTTGCAGTGAATCGGGTCCGGTTCGGCTATCCGGACGACGTCGTGACATATGTCTGGAACACAATCGAGGACGTGAAACGGCGAATCGATTTGGGTAAGTTTCCGTTCGACGGGTCACTTGAACGACGGCTCCTGACACTAGCGAAGGAACAATCGTCCTGTTCTCCATCTACTTGATTAGGAAAGCCGTCTTGTTGTTAACTCGATAGAAAACCCGCTCCAAGCGGCGACGACGTCTGCCTGGAGCGGGCGGGTTTGTGCTCTAAGTATTACTCACGAGACGTCAGTCGTTACGCTGATGCGGCAACGGAATCGTCAACACGTTCCAGTTCTCCCCGGCGAATACTTTCGCGAGAAAGACAATCTGTCCGACGTGATAGCTATAGTGCGACACTTGCTTCTCAATCGCCCAGATGACGGTCTTCTCTTCACCGCGGATGAAGACGGTCTTACCGAGGTCTTCCGGCGTGAGGCTCGCCAATACGTTGTCCAACAGTTGCCAACGTTCGTCCCACGTAGCCATCAGTTCGGCGCGGGACTGTTGTTGGTCCTCGAACTCAGCGTCGCGGTTTCGATCCGGCTTCTCGCCGTCCGTCGTCAAAAAGTCGGTCCAGCGCGACTTCATGTTGTTCGAGATGTGCTGTACGATGACCGTGAGCGAGAGTGTGTCTTTCGCGAGCACACGATGCATGTCCTCGTCGTTCACTTGCTTCAACGCGTCTTCGGCGAGCTGTTTCTGTTCCTGGAAAATCGAGCGTACCGTTTCGATGTATCGGGCTTCAAACATGGAATGACCTCCTTTGGATTCCTACTAAGCATACTCCAATCTGAACGTGATAGAAATAATGGAGAAAGAACCGCGCAATCGGTTCTTGGGTGCCCTGTTTATGTTTTGACGGGAGTCATGTCTCGTCGATCTCTTTTCGGTTTGGGGGTTCAATCGTAAAGAGAGCCGACCGCGCTTGTCCGTGAGTGGATGAGCGCGTTTTTTTGTATGCGAAAAGGGAGAGCCGCGGCTCTCCCTTTTAAGCGTGTTCTATTCTAAAGTCTTCCCAGTGTGACCGGGCCTGGGTCCGGATCCGCTCCGACACTTCCTTGCTGCCGAGCAGAATGCCATACCAACGCCGCGCGTCCTCATACAGACCGAGCGAAGCCGACAAGTCGGCGATCCGCAGCATGAGCTGGTCGTACGGGAGGCCGGTCCGGATTTGATCCGTGTACGCCTCTTGCACCTCGTTGTACTTGTCGAGCGTCCGTTTCATCCATTCCTTCTCGGACGCCTCGTTACCCGTCAGGCGATACATCCAGACGAGCCGCATGCCGAGCATGGCGACGACGGACGGTTTCTGGCCGCTCAATTGGGCCGTCACGACGGCAAACTTGTAGAGCCGGATGACGTGCTCGGCCGAGCGGTCGCCCGTGAGCGCCTCCGCGTTCACCCGGTCGAAATAGCCATTCTCGAGTGCCTCACGATGCGTCTTTCTCACCTTGTCAAACGAGTCGTGAAAGACGAGGTGACAGTGACTACAGACGGTCGGCTCATAAAAGTACGGGTTGGCGCCATCGTATGTCGTATATCCGTCCTTCGCGACTTCCTGCGGCCGGATGTGGCGCGACAGCACGCGCGGCGTCTCGCTCTGTTTCAAACAATACGGACATTTCACTTTTTTCGAAAAGATATGTTCTGCCATTACTTCACCTCACACGTATACGTTGACGAGCAGGCCGCGAATCTCACCGACTTGGTCGAGGAGCGACAAACGTGACGCCTCGCCCGAGATGACTTGATCGGTCAAGGCAAGCAACTTCTGGTCGACCTGTTCGACGATCTTGTAAATCTTGGCCCGGCCGCGGCGGTTGAAGCCACGTTTGTCCTCGAGGCGGAGCGCCGCGTCAACGGCGTCTTTCATAAAGTCTTTGATGAGTTGCTTATATTCAGCGAGCGACTCGACGGTCTGGCTCTCGGCGAGGAGCTCGCCTTTCTCGTGGATGGCCGCGATTTGGCGTTGGAAGCGCTCATGTTCGCGGTCCTCACGTTTTTGACCGATGACGTTCTGGAACGAGACGCCAGGCTCGACCTCGGGGCGTTTCGCCTTTCCTGAGCCGTGAAGCGACTGTGTCTCCATGATGCGACGAATGTCCATAGGATCCGTCCTTCCTTAAGTTAGTTCAACAATTGTAGCACGCCTTGCGGCAACGCGTTCGATTGGGCGATCATCGCCATGCCGGACTGGTTCAAGATGTTGAGACGGGCGAAGTCCATCATCTCGCGCGCCATGTCGGCGTCGCGGATGCGTGACTCGGATGCCGTCAAGTTCTCAGACCCGATCGTGACGACGCTCACGTTCGCCTCGAGCCGGTTTTGGATGGCGCCGAGTTTCGAACGTTCGAGCGAGACTTTTTGAATCGCGGCATCGAACTTGGCGATGGCGTCATTGGCGCCACCTTGCGTCGTCACGTCAAGACCATCAATTCCGAGCGCGCCGGCGCGCATGTCGTCGACGTTCAAGACGACGCCTTCGCCGCTGCCGGCCCCGAGTTGGAAGAAGAGTGTCTCATTGCCGGCGATAAAGTCACCGTTCATGATCTTCTTCGAGTTGAACTCGGTCGTCTCGGCGATCCGGGTCACTTCATCCGTGAGGGCAGCAATCTCGTCTTGAATCGCCTTGGCGTCATCACCGCTCAGCGTCCCGTTCGACGCTTGGACCGACAGCTCGCGCATCCGTTGCAGGAGGGAATGGGTCTCGCTCATCCCGCCTTCGAGCGTCTGCGTGAGCGAGATGCCGTCGAGGGTGTTGCGTTCGGCCATCGACAGCGAGTCGAGACGGATGCGCATCTTCTCAGAGATGGCGAGCCCGGCCGCGTCGTCGGACGCCTTGTTGATGCGGACACCGCTCGAGAGGCGATCCATCGTCTTCTTCATCGTCGCCTGGTTGACCGTGAGCGACGAGTAGGCTTTCAGTGCTTGCACGTTATTGGTAATTTTCATAACGGTTTCCTCCTGAAGGTACGGGTTGGAGTCGGGCGTTCTCGATCGCCTCGGCCCACGTCTGGTCGAGCTCGGTCGCGAGGCCGTGAAGCTCCTCGATTTTGTCCATGTCTTGTTCAATCAACGCCTCGAGGCTCGATTTGGCCATATACAAGTAAAGCTCATCGAGTTGGGCCGAGATGATGCCGCCGCCGTCGTGAAGTCCTTGGTGGAGCTTCGCGAGCAGTTCGCGCGCTTGGCGCAAATGGCGGTTGCGTTCGGCGATTGTCGCCGTCTGGGCTTGTTCATAGTGATAGACGAGCGCGTGGAGCATCGCTTGCGTCAGCTCTTCCGGGCTCATTTCGTATAGTCGGTTCGGGTTCATGATGGGTCTCCTTTGATGGTGTCGAGTTCTTCAATCAGTAATAGCACTTCGGCCATGACGTCATACAGTTGGGGCGGAATCGCGTCCCCGAGGTCGAGGTCAAGCAGGTGGCCAAGGAGCGAATGGTCATGCTCGATGGCGACGCCGCGTGATCTCGCCTCGTCTAAAATCTTATCGGCGACGGCGCCCGTTCCGCGGGCGACGACGACCGGGGCCCGGTCGATCGTCTCGTCATAGCGGACGACGGCGGCCGTCTTGCGTTTTGTCAAATCCATGCGTTGATACATAACAGCCTCCTAGATGCGGAAATCATAGCCGGTCGTCTCGAGCGTCGGGCGCTCGGTCTCCGGTTTATCGGACTTCGTCAGCGGGCGGAACTGGGTCGTCACGCTCTTATAACCGATCGCCTCGAGCGTCGTCTCGATCTTGCCGAGCAGGGGACGCGCGAGTGCTTCGACGGTCGGATCATCGTGTTCGAGCGTGAGCCGGAGATTCCGGTCAATCGCTTCGAGCTTGACGCCAATCTCTCCGAGCCGCGGTGTCTCGAGCCGGATATAGAGCACACTGTTCTCCCAGTCGACGACATCCCCGGCCTCACGGTTTTGGATATGAACGTGGATGCCGGTGTCGATCTCTTGGACTTTCGCCGGCAAGGCGAGGATGAGCTGATGGAGCTGCCCGCCGTCGAGCCGGTTCAACGTCTGTTGGACTTGGAAGAACGAGGCGAGCCGTTGCGCCTCGGGTGTCGCCGCGTCGGCTTTCATCGACAACGTCGACGCCTGGACGCGCTGCGTCGTCTCTTGGATGACGCGGCCTGATAGGTTCGGGTCGACCTTGAACGGCGTGACGCGCGGCAATTCGCCGGCGCGGGTCGCCTGATGCGGGATGTATTCGAGCCGGACGTGGTTCGGCACGTACCGGAACTCGTTCAAACTGGCGCGCACTTCTTTGATGAGCACGGCGCTCTCAGCCGGTTTCGTCGACAGTAGGCCGAGTGCGACGTCGAGCTTCGCCGTCATCGCGACGAGCGCCTTCTCTTGGGTCGCGCTCGTATGTAACAAAGCGTCCGTCTTTTGAATGAGCTGCGTCAGTCGGGTCGACACCGTCTCGAGCGCAGGACGTGCCTGATGCGGGTTCGTCTCGACGAGGGCGGCGACTTGGCCGAGCTGTTTCGTCACCGTCACTTGTTCGCTTCGGAACGTGTTCGTCACGGTCGCGAGATGCGTCGTCACTTCCTTGACGAGTACCGGGCGTCCTAGGACGGGCGGTAACGCCTCACGCGGTTCGATTCGCGTCGGGCGCGGCTCCGGCAACTCGTTGATGAGCCGGTCGACCGTCTCCGGTGTCGGCGTCAAACGTTCGCTGACGGGACGCGACAGATTGGCGTGCTCGATGAACCGTTCTTTCTGCGGGTACGGCGCGTCAGGTGGCGGTGGTTTCATTTGTTGTCTCGCTTCATCTAATGACGCGACGGCGAGGTCGCGCGCGACATCACGCGGGAGCGTCGGCGCCTCGACCGTCTTCAGCCAAAGGACGGCATCGCGCATGTCACCTTTGAAGACGGTCTCGAGCAGACGCACCGTGTCCTCGTTCATCGGTAAGCGTCCTGATTGGAGCAAACGGCTGACGGCACTCCGGACCTCGGGCGGGAGCGATGCGAGCAACGCCTGAATCTTCGTATCGAGTTTCACCGGTTGACCGCTCGGCATGTCCGGCGTCTCGGGTTCAGGTTTGACGACGATCGTCGCGATGAGCTGGCCGTCTTGTTCGGCGAGCGTCAGTTGGAACGGGTTCGTCTTCGGGAGCCCGCCCTCGAACGTGACCTCGACGTGCTCGCCATTGATTTTGACGATCCCGGAGTCGGGTCCGGTCTGTTTGACGAGCTCGGCTTTATAGATGCGATTCGTCTGGATGCCGGCTGTGACCGCGACGGCCGCGGTCATGGGGGCTTGGATTTGCATAGTTGTCACCTCGAACAATATATCGACCTCTTTTTCAAAAAGTGAAGCGAAACCGACAGAAAAAAACCTCCCGTCGAATCGACGGAAGGGTCAAGAGTTGAGCGTTGCGCTCTGGTTTAATTGTTGGAACCGAGCGACGAGTTCGCCCGTCGCTTTCAATTGATTGCGGAGGACGTATGAGGTCGCGTTCGTGGTGATCCGGTGACCGTTCTGGGTGACGACTAAACCTTTCGACTCGATCGGGTCACTCGTGATGTCACGGACGTGCGACCAGGCGTACCATTCACATTCAGGGCGCTTCGGGGACATCGTCGGGAAAAAGACGAGACCGGACGTCGGTTCGATGACGACTGGCACTTTGCCTTTGATGCCGGCGACGCGCTTGGCGACGAAGATGCGCTCCTCGATCGAACTGCTGTACTGGCGGCATGAGAGCTGAAGGAGCTGGTAAGGCCGGAGCGGGGTCGTAATCTCGGAACCGTCCTCGAGAATGACGCGCGATTGCGCGGACATCTCATAACAAGGCAGGATGGCCACCGTCCGCTTCGTAATACGGTACTTTTCCTCGGAATGGTAGGGGCGCATATGGCTGCACCGTCCTTTTCGTATTAGATTTTCAGGCTCGGCTCGCCCAAATGGCGTACAAACCTAAATCATCCCTTCCATGATATATCACAAAATATGTAAATTCAATATCTCTATATGAAAAGTAGGGAAATATAATTCCAATGTAAGCCAAAAGACGATTCATTTACAAAAATATGAGAAAGTGTTTGTCACGCTTCCAAGAAGGTGGTAAGATTACCGATAGAGGGAAAGCCTCTGTATTCTTCAATGGTGAAAGGAATGGATTTACACATGGTAGGTAAAGTAAAATGGTTTAACTCAGAAAAAGGTTTTGGATTCATCGAAGTAGAAGGCGGCAAAGACGTATTCGTACACTTCTCTGCAATCCAAACTGACGGCTACAAATCACTTGACGAAGGTCAAGAGGTAGAATTTGAAATCGTTGATGGCGAGCGTGGCCCACAAGCGGCTAACGTTACAAAATTATAATTTCAAGCCGTAAGCCGGTTCCCTCGTGGAGCCGGCTTTTTATTTTTCTTACATAACGTCCTTCGAATCAAAATCGCGTTTAAGAACGGGCAGAACGGGTAGTTTCTTTTTATACCGCCGATTCAAGTTGAAGACGACACAATCGGAACAAAATTGTCATTATTTTCTGATGATAACGTTTTCAAACGATTTGAATTCGGGGTATACTATACATGAGCCACCTGGTTCCACTTTCTTTTCAGAAATGAAGCAGGAGATTCGGTCCATATCGACGAATCATTGGGTCAAGCGGTTATTTTAAGGAGGAGTTCAGATGATTTATAACATTCGCGGCGAAAACATTGAAGTCACACCAGCTATTCAAGACTATGTCGAGAAAAAGTTGGACAAATTGACTCGGTATTTCACAACTCCTACGGATGCACAGACGGCTTACGTCAACTTGAAAGTGTACAATGAGAAGCAAAAGGTGGAAGTGACGATCCCGATGCCGAACTTGTTGCTCCGTGCTGAGGAAACAAACCTCGACATGTACGCGGCAATCGACCTCGTCGTCGATAAATTGGAACGTCAAATCCGTAAGCACAAAACGAAACTCAACCGTAAATCACGTGCCAAAGATGGCGGTATCGGCGAGTACTTCAAGTCACTCGAAGGTCCTGAGGACGTGGTCGTCTACGACGAGGACGAGGCAGAACTCGAACTCGTGCGGACGAAGCGTTTCACGCTCAAACCGATGGATACGGAAGAAGCGATTCTTCAGATGGACATGCTCGGTCACAGCTTCTTCGTCTTCTCAGACGCAGAAACGGGCAACACGAACGTCGTCTATCGTCGTAAAGACGGGAAATACGGCTTGATCGAACCAGAATAATTCAACCTTGAAACCACACGGCCCTCCAACTCGGAGGGCCGTTTCGTTTGGCCTTTCCTTGAAAGCGAGGGTCACTTCGGTTAAACTGTACATTAGGGAAAAAACATGCATTTTTCAGTGAATGCAGAGGAGATAAAGCGTATGGCGAACTTTTTGAAAGATTTATTTGCTCCACAGAAACGAGTATTGAAAAAAGCAGAAAAAGCGGCCGACCTCGTCGAGTCGTTCGCCGAACCGATTAAGGCATTGTCTGACGAAGCACTTCAGGCGAAGTCGATCGAGTTCCGGGAGCGTTTGGACAAGGGTGAGACGCTTGATGATATCTTGCCGGAAGCCTTCGCGGTCTGTCGCGAGGCGTCTGAGCGTGTGCTCGGCATGCGCCACTATCGTGTCCAGCTCATCGGGGGCTACGTGCTCCATAACGGTGACATCGCTGAGATGAAGACCGGGGAAGGGAAGACGCTCGTCGCGACTCTTCCGGTATATTTGAACGCGCTCACGGGCCGCGGCGTCCACGTCGTGACGGTCAACGAATATTTGGCCCGCCGTGACAAAGAACTCATGGAGCCGCTCTATTTCGCACTCGGCCTTTCGGTCGGCCTTAACGTGTCGAACATGGACCGTGTCGAGAAACAGGCGGCGTACAACTGTGACATCACCTATTCGACGAACAACGAGCTCGGTTTTGACTACTTGCGTGACAACATGGTCCTTTACAAAGAAGACCGTGTCCAACGCGAGCTCTACTTCACGATCGTCGATGAAGTCGATTCGATTCTCGTCGATGAAGCCCGGACCCCGCTCATCATCTCGGGTTCGGCTCAAAAATCGACAGAGCTCTACACGCGTGCCGATGCCTTCGTCCGCACGCTCAAAATCGAGGACGACTACACGGTCGACGTGAAGACGAAGTCGGTTCTCCTCACGGACAAAGGGGTCGACCTCGCTGAGAAGTTCTTTGGCATCGACAACTTGTTCGCGATCGAGCACGTCTCGGTCAACCACCACGTCGGGCTCGCCCTTCGTGCCAACGCCGTCATGCATCATGACGTCGACTACATGGTCCGTGACGGCCAAGTCATGATCATCGACCAGTTCACCGGTCGGGTCATGGACGGACGCCGCTACTCGGAAGGGTTGCACCAGGCGATCGAAGCGAAAGAAGGCGTCGAGATTCAGCGTGAATCGATGACGCTCGCGACGATCACGTACCAGAACTACTTCCGTATGTATGAGAAGCTGGCCGGGATGACCGGAACGGCGAAGACAGAGGAAGAAGAGTTCCGTAACATTTACAACATGCAGGTCGTAACGATCCCGACGAACAAACCGATCCTTCGAGAAGACCGTTCGGATCTCATCTTCAAATCGATGGATGGCAAGTTCAAAGCTGTCGTCGAAGAAATTATGGCAGCCCACGCGACGGGACAACCGGTCCTCGTCGGGACGGTCGCCGTCGAGACGTCGGAGCATTTGAGCAAGCTTCTCTCGAAGAAGAAAATCAAACACGAAGTCTTGAACGCGAAGAACCACGCCCGTGAGGCCGAAATCGTCGAGAACGCCGGCCAAAAAGGCGCGGTCACGATCGCGACGAACATGGCCGGACGCGGAACCGACATCAAGCTCGGCGAGGGCGTCATCGAGCTCGGCGGATTATACATCGTCGGGACCGAGCGCCACGAGTCGCGCCGGATCGACAACCAGCTCCGTGGACGGGCCGGCCGTCAAGGAGACCCGGGTAAATCCCAGTTCTACTTGTCGCTCGAAGATGAGCTCATGCGTCGCTTCGGGACGGACAGCCTCCAGAACATGATGGAGCGCCTCGGCATGGACGACACGCAACCAATCGAGAGCCGCATGGTCTCGAAAGCGGTCGAGTCGGCCCAGAAACGTGTCGAAGGGAACAACTACGACGCTCGGAAACAGCTCCTCGGTTACGATAACGTCATGGCCGACCAACGGAAAGTCATGTACAAAGACCGGGCCAGCATCCTCGAGAACGAATCGGTCACGGACATCGTCCGTTCGATGATTCAAGAGACGGTCGAGACGGGCGTGGCGCAATATACGCCGCTCGAGCTCGTGCCGGAAGAATGGAACATCGATGAGCTCGCGCACTGGGCCAACCAGACGCTCGCCCTCGAACAGCCGGTCGAAGGCAAGGACTTCTACGGCAAAGAGCGCGAGGAGATCATCGAGCTCTTGAGCGAACGCACGAACGCGCAGTATGAGGCGAAACGCCAACTCGCGCCGCCGGAACGCTTCAACGAGTTCGAGAAGATTATCGTGCTCCGTGCCGTCGATTCACACTGGATGGCACACATCGACCACATGGACCAACTCCGTCAAGGGATTCACTTGCGTGCCTACGGACAGAACGATCCGCTCCGCGAGTACCAGGCGGAAGGCGTCAACATGTTCGACGCGATGAACGCGGCCATCTCCGAAGAAGTGACCGGCTTCGTGCTTCGTGCCGAAGTCGGCGATAACCTCCGACGCGAGAAAGTCGTCGAGGAGGAAGTGGCGGTGTCTGGCAAGGACGACACGCCGCTCAAGAAGAAGCCGGTCCGTCGCTCGGAAGACCAACGGCTCGGGCGCAACGACCCATGCTGGTGTGGTTCAGGCAAGAAGTTCAAAAACTGCCACGGCAAACAACAGGCTTAATTTTGAAAGAGGCGAGCCCGCTCGCCTCTTTCCTACGGAAAGGTGACCTACACTATGGAAATTTCAGATATTCGCAACGAACTCGAGGCGATGGCGAAACGTCTCGAGAATTATCGCCAATCGCTCAACCTGACAGAGAAGCAGGCCCGCATCGCCGAGCTCGAGAACGAGATGACGTACCCAGACTTCTGGGACAGCCAAGAAAAGGCGCAGAAAGTCATCGACGAGTCGAACGCGCTCAAAGCGATGGTCGACAAATACCAAGAGCTCGCCGATGGGCACGAAGACGGCGAAGTCACGCTCGAACTGATCAAAGAAGAGCCGGATGCCGAGATGCAAAGTGAATTAGGAGAGATGGTCACGGCGCTCAAGGCCGATTTCGACGCGTTCGAGCTCGAGATCCTCTTGAACGGACCATACGACGCCAACAACGCCATCCTCGAGCTTCATCCGGGGGCGGGCGGTACCGAGTCACAGGACTGGGCATCGATGCTCCTCCGCATGTATCAGCGCTTCGCTGACAAGCAAGGCTGGAAAGTCGAGACGGTCGACTATCTTCCGGGCGAAGAAGCCGGCGTCAAATCGGTCACGCTTCGCATCGTCGGGCATAACGCTTACGGCTATTTGAAAGCAGAGAAAGGGATTCACCGCTTGGTTCGTATCTCGCCGTTCGATTCGTCGGGCCGCCGCCATACGTCATTCGTTTCGTGCGACGTCATGCCGGAATTCAATGACGACATCGAAATCGAAGTGAAGACCGAAGACCTCCGGATCGATACGTACCGCGCGTCAGGCGCCGGCGGTCAGCACATTAACACGACTGACTCGGCCGTCCGGATCACGCACGTGCCGACGGGCGTCGTCGTCTCGTGTCAAGCTGAGCGTTCGCAAATCAAGAACCGCGAAGCAGCGATGAAGATGCTCAAGGCAAAACTGTATCAACGCGAACTCGACGAGCAGCAACGCAAGCTCGATGAGATCCGCGGCGAGAAGACAGACATCGGTTGGGGCAGCCAAATCCGTTCGTACGTCTTCCACCCGTACGCGATGGTCAAGGACCACCGCACGAGTTATGAAGTCGGGAACACGAGTGGCGTCATGGATGGCGACATCATGGGCTTCATCGACGCTTACCTCCGCAAGACAAATATGTGATGCAAGTGGCTCAAGGACTGACGTCTTTGGGCCACGTTGTATGTAGAGGAGAAAACCTTTAATGAAGCAAATCGTCAAAGACTATATCTATTTACTGACCGGGTCCGTCTTCGTCGCCTCGGCGTTCAGTTTGTTCCTATTGCCGAACAACCTCGCCTCGGGCGGCGTCAGCGGGATCTCAATCATCACGTACGAGCTGTTCAACATCTCGCCAGGGGCGTTCCAGCTCGTGTCGAACGTGTTGCTCCTCCTCGTCGGCTGGATGATTCTCGGGCTAGGCTTCGGCGTGAAGTCACTCGTCGGGTCGATTTTTTTACCGGGCGTGATCTTATTTTATGAAGCGATTGACGCGGGTGCGGCCGTCAATGACACATTGCTCGCGGCCATCTTCGGCGGGGCCGGCGTCGGCATCGGGCTCGGGCTCATCTTCCGGGGACGGGCCTCGACCGGTGGGATGGATTTGCTCGCGCAAATCTTACATAAGTTCACCCACATCCCGCTCTACCTCTGTATCGCCATCCTCGACGGGGCGGTCGTCCTCGTCGCTGCTGTCACGTTCTCGTTCACGACGGGACTGTATGCACTGATCGCCCTCTTCATCACGATCAAGATGATCGACTTCGTCCAGCTCGGCTTCACGCAGGACAAGATGGCGTACGTCATCTCAGAGAAACGGGACGTCATCACGCGCGCCGTCTTCGATGAGCTCGACCGGGGCGCGACGGAGATTCAAGCGATCGGGGCGTATTCGCGACTCGAGCGCCCGATGCTCCTCGTCGTCGTCCGCCAGAACGAAGTGAGCCGGCTGAAAGAAATCATTCGCCGCATCGATCCTGATGCGTTCCTCATCTTCAGTGAGGCGCACGAGGTGATGGGGCAAGGGTTCACGTCGGACAAACGCTATATCAACGTTCCCTAAGTTGTGGAATCTTTGTGTATTTTTCGTGAGTTAGGTTAGAAAGCGGTTCATAACGGCTATAATGGTAAAAGTAGGTTATTTCTACAACTTAGGAGGGGAACCCTATTATGAAGAAATGGATGATGGCGATTGGACTTGGCGCCATGCTCACGCTCGGTGCGTGCGGCGGTGGCGATGAAGAAGAGTCGACGAGCAACGGGGACGGCGCCAACACGGCGTCGGTCGACGCGGAAGCGGTCTACGCACAAAACTGTGCGGCATGTCACGGTGCGAA
This sequence comes from Exiguobacterium sp. s56, assembly GCF_018618255.1. Lineage (NCBI taxonomy): Bacteria > Bacillati > Bacillota > Bacilli > Caryophanales > Exiguobacterium > Exiguobacterium sp. s56. The sequence goes on from NZ_JACSLR010000006.1 coordinate 26,152, forward strand.
TCTAGAAGGAATGAGCGGTCCGAAACTAGCGGACGTCGGTTCACGTCTATCAGCTAGTGAAATTGAAGAAGTCATCAAAAACGGGAAAGGCGCTATGCCTGCGAACGTGATTGAGGACGAAGAAGAAATCACGGCTGTCGCCGCTTGGCTCGCCGAGAAAAAATAATCATGGGGAACCACGAGGAGACTCGTGGTTTTTTTGTTTCCTTCAATCTCGACTGAATCTGGATCGTCAGTGATTGAAGCAAGGGAGTCGTGAACGCGGATAGCTTTTGAATGTGCGTTTCATTATCTGTGTCCGAGTCGTGAAATCTGTCTTCAACACGACAATTTCACACCGAACTCAATCCAACTGAAACATTCCTGTAATGGTTATTTAAAAGTCCGATTGCTATAATTGAAGGCGCTTGAACTATATTGCCTGTCGCCTTTTTGGGTCAGGTTGGCACGAACAGGGTCCCTTGACAGGACGAGTGCTTATCGTGTAGAACAGAGGCTAGACGAAAATATTCACTTAACTAACTAATCCAATCTTCGTCATAGATGCATGAAACGTGATAGATGCATGAAAAATATATAAAAAGGGTAGGGAATACGTTATGATCTCGATGCAAAAAGTCAGCAAAGTATATCCAAACGGCGTCGTCGCCGTCGATGACCTCGAGTTAGAGATTCAAGACGGCGAGTTCTTATACGTCGTCGGACCATCCGGCGCCGGGAAATCGACGTTTATGAAGATGATTTATCGGGAGGAGAAACCGTCGAGCGGTCTTCTTTTGATTGACGGGATTGACGTCGGCAAGTTGAAAAACCGCCACGTCCCGAAATTACGCCGTCAACTCGGCGTCATCTTCCAAGACTATAAGTTGTTGCCGTCACTCACGGTATATGAGAACGTCGCGTTCGCTCTCGAAGTCGTACAGGCCGACACGAACACGATGCGCAAGCAGGTCATGGACGTGTTGAACCTTGTCGGACTGAAACACAAGGCGCGCAACTATCCGGATGAACTATCGGGTGGGGAGCAACAGCGTGTGTCGATCGCTCGTGCCATCGTCAATAAGCCAAAGCTCATCATCGCCGACGAGCCGACGGGTAACTTAGACCCGGACACGGCTTGGGGCATCATGGAAGTGTTCCAAGAGATTCACCGTCGCGGTGCAACCATCGTCATGGCGACCCACAACCGTGATATCGTCGACAAGATCCGCCATCGCGTCATCGCGATCGAGAACGGGAAAGTCGTACGCGATGAAGAGAAAGGAGCATATGGCTATGATATTTAAAAGTGGATTACGTCATCTGCGCGAAGGGTTCAAGGGAACACTACGCAACGGTTGGATGACATTCGCGGCCATCAGTGCCGTTACCATCACCTTGTTACTCGTCGGGGTATTCGCCCTCGTCATGTTCAACGTCAATGAGATTTCAGAGAACGTCGAGAGCGACGTCGAGATTCAAGTATTCGTTACCCGGACCGCGGAGGAAGCGAACGTCGAGAAGCTCGGTGAGAACTTAGAGCAGATTCCAGGCGTCGAATCGGTCACGTTCAGCTCGAAAGAGGATGAACTGGAGAACTTCCGCAACCAACTTGGGGAAGATGCGAACGCCTACGGGACGGTCGAGAAGGACAACCCGCTCCACGACCGCTATATCGTCAAAGCGTCAGACCCGCTCAACACGGAGAAGGTCGCTGATGCGGTGCAATCGCTCGCTAACGTCGATAAGGTCACATATGGACAGGACTATATCGACAAGATGTTCGCCTTCTTCAACGGGATTCGCATCGGCGGACTCGTATTGATCGTCGGTCTCACGCTCATGGCGATGTTCCTCATCTCGAACACGATCAAGATGACGATTTTCTCACGCCGTCGCGAAATCGAGATCATGCGTCTCGTCGGAGCGAAAAACAGCTTCATTCGCTGGCCGTTCTTCATCGAAGGACTTCTCCTCGGTGTATTCGGTGCGCTCATCCCGATCGCGGTCATCTACTTCGGTTATGATGTCGCATATAGTGCTTTACAACCATCGCTAGATCAACTGAATAGTGATATATTTAAATTGATTGATCCATCGATTTTGACGACGCAAGTGTCACTCGTCCTCTTAGCGCTCGGTGCCTTCATCGGGATCTGGGGTTCGACGACATCGCTCGGTCGATTCTTGAAAGTCTAATCTAATTTAAATATGAGGAGGAGTTGGCGGATGAAACGTTCGCTTGCGCTTGGATTGAGTTTGACGCTACTTGCCTCGCCTGTATGGGCGACGGAGAAAGACACGCTGAAAGCACGACAAGATCGTTTATCCAATCAATTGGAGGAATCCAAGAAAGCGCAAGACGAGACGGACGCCGAGCTCGAAGTCACCGAGGCGGAACGTGATGCGGTAACGACAGAAATCCGTGCCGTCAATGAACGTCTCGAAGGCTTAAGTGAACAGATCGCCGTCCAACAGGAAGAAGCGGACGCGGCGCGCACCGAGCTCGAGGAAACCCGTGATCAACTCACTGCCCAAGGGCAGTACCTCGAAAGCCAGAAGGCGCTCCTTAGTGAGCGTCTTCGTGTGCTTCAAGTACATGAGGACCAGTCCTATCTTCAAGTCGTCTTCGAGTCCCGTTCATTCGGAGACTTCGTGACGCGGCTCTTGACCGCGCAGACGATCGCCGATCAGGACCGGGACCTCATACATAGTTACATGAGTGAAGTCGAGCGGCTCGAAGCGCTCGAAGCACGGCAGCGGACCCAGCTCTCGTTCCTTAAACAGAAAGAGCGGGAACTCGTCGTGACGAAACAGGCGCTCGACGTCGCCGCCGAACAAAAGCGGGGTTTGTTGTCGGAACTGAACGAACAAGTCGAACTGCTCGAGCTTGAGAAGATGAGCCGTGAAGAAGAACAGGCGCTCATGAGTGAGCAGAGCCGGATCATCGCCGGTCAACTCGAAGCGATCGCCCAAGCGGAGCGGGAAGCCGCCGCCCGCGCCGAGGCTGAAGCGAAGGCCAAGGCCCAAGCAGAAGCACAGGCAAGAGCCGAGGCAGAGGCGAGAGCACGAGCTGATGCCAAAGCGGAAGCGGACAAGCGGACAGACGACAAAGCGCCAACCGCCCCAGCTCCTGCTCCAACAACCCCACCGCCTGCGGAAACCCCGACGAACGTGACGGGACCGGCGACCTCGTTCGTGCGGCCGGTATCCGGCTACGTGTCGAGCCCGTTCGGCCCGCGGCAAAACCCGCTCACGGGCGTGGCGGAGTCGCACCGTGGCATCGATCTCGTCAATGCGACCGGGACACCGATCGTCGCGGCGGCACCAGGCATCGTCATCAAGGCGGCCCCGGCGACCGGTTACGGCAACGTCGTCTTCGTGTCCCATATCGTCGGCGGGGAAGTATGGACGACCGTCTATGCCCATCTCGACGCGATTACGGTCACGTCGGGGCAAACGGTCGGAGCCGGTCAGACGGTCGGCACGCTCGGCAGCACGGGCTGGTCGACAGGCCCGCATCTCCACTTCGAATTACATCGCGGACAATGGGCGCCAGGGCAACCGAATGCGGTCGACCCGGGTCCATACATCGGTTACTGATGAAACGGACGTGTTCCAAATTTCTGGAACACGTCCGTTTTTCTGAACTTTTTGCTATACTGGATGAAAGACTGACAAAGAGAAATGAGGGACTACCCGTGAAAAATACAACCGCAGGATTATTAGCCGGCGCCACGTTCGTCGCCGGAGCCGGTGCTGGGCTCGCGACGATGGCGTTCACCGATGCGCCGTTACCGCTCCAACCGAAAGCAGAAGGTTGGGACAAGGTGGAGCAAGTCCGCCAATTGATTGAGACGCATTCGTTGAAGGATATCTCAGAAGAGGACTTGTTGACCGGTGCCCTCGACGGGATGACGGCAGCGCTCGACGACCCGTACTCGGACTTCCTCGACGCCGAAGAGACGTCACAGTTCACCGACTCGATCGAGTCGAGCTTTGAAGGAATCGGCGCGACTTTGGAGAAGAAAGGAGAAGACATCTTAATCGTCGCTCCAATCAAAGGCGCACCAGCCGAAGCAGCGGGTCTCCGGGCCGGAGACGTCATCACGGCGATCGACGAGGAGTCGATTGAAGGGATGGCCGTCGAAGAGGCGGTCCAACTCATCCGGGGCGAGAAAGGGACCGTCGTCACGCTCACGATCCGTCGCGGGGGCCAAGAGGCCGACTATGAGATCACACGTGACACGATTCCGATCGAGACCGTCAACTCGGAAGTGAAAGAACAGGACGGCCAGAAAATCGGCTATATCGAGGTGACCCAGTTCTCTGAGCCGACGGCCGATGAGTTTTTGGAGCAGCTTGAGACGCTCGAGTCAGAAGACATCGATAGCCTTATCATCGACGTGCGCGGGAACCCAGGTGGCTTGCTTCCGGCCGTCATCGAGATGACCGAAGGGTTCGTCCCGACGAATAAACCGGTCGTCCAAATTGAGAACGCGGACGGGGAACGCGAGTCGCAGAGCGGCCGCGCCCGAGAAGCGAAGCCGTACGACTTGTTCGTCTTGACGGACGAAGGATCGGCGTCGGCATCTGAGATTTTGGCCGGGGCGCTCAAAGAAGGGGCCGGTGCCACGATTATCGGCAACAAGACGTTCGGAAAAGGGGTCGTCCAGACGGCGTTCGATTTAGAGGACGGCAGCAACTTGAAGCTGACGACGAGCAAATGGCTCACGCCGGACGGCAATTGGATTAACGAGAAAGGCATCGAGCCGGACGTCGAGGTCAATCAACCGGATTATTTCGGGGTGAATCGCATCCTCGCCGACACGGACTCGCTCAAAGTCGGCGACTACGGTGAGGCGGTGTCGAACTTGCACACGGTCTTGTCGGGCATCGGCTATGAGCCGGGCGGACAGCCGGGATATTATGGTGACACGATGGCCCGCGCCGTCAGCGACTTCCAAGCCGACAACAATTTGCCGGAAGACGGGGTCGTCAATGAGGCGACGGCGTCGGCGCTCGAGTCACGCTTGCTCGAGGTGATTCAAGATGAGGCGAACGATGCCCAATTGAACCGAGCGCTCGAAGAAGCTGCAAAATAAGGATTAGGGAAAGGATTGGACAAGTGTGGACGTTCTACGAATGAGTTTTACTGCTTTGTTGACCTTGATCGGTAGTCCGCTACTCTGGGCGACGCTCGTCGCCCTCGCTTACATATCCATGACGCGCATCAAACGGGAGCGGGGCATGTTCCGCTCACGGCGACGTTCGCCGAAGTCGGACTGGCGACATTTTGTATGGCCGAGCCTGTTGCTCGCCGTCATCGGTTCAGCCGCATTGATTTTGCTCGAGACGACCGTCAACTGGGAATGGCTCGTGACGTTCAGCGTGCTGTATGCGCTCATCGTCTTGACGATGCACCCGCGTTTCAGCAGCCCGGCGTTCCCGTTTTTGATCATGCTGACGGCGGTCGCGTTGCGTGACGTCGTCGACTACGGCGCCGTCTCGGGCTGGATGGACCGGCTATCCGAGGTCGAGTGGCCGGTATATGCGCTCGTGTTCGGCGTCGTCACATTGGCGGAAGCGATTCTCTTACGTTGGAACGGGTCGATTGAAACATCACCGACGCTCATCTTGTCCAAACGAGGCCAGTTCATCGGCGGACACGTCGTCAAACGGCTTTGGTTTTTCCCGCTCGTCGTCTTTTTGCCACCGTCGTTCGGTCTCGACATGCCGGTGCCGGTCATCTTGCCGATCCCAATCGGGGTCAGCCTGTTATCGACCGGGGCCTTGCCAGGGACGCTCCTCGGTCGCCTGAGCCTGTATCGCGGCTTGCTCGCGCTCGTCGCCCTCGGTTTGTTCGGGGCGTCGTACGTCATCGACGTGCCGTATGCGGCCTACATCTTGCTCGGTCTGTTCGTGTTGTATGAGTTGGCGCTACAACTCATCAAGCGAGAGAATCGAGGAACGACACCAGTGTTCATCAACGGCAACCGGGGAGCGGTCATCATCGATACGCTCCCGGGCTCACCGGGCGAGGCGATGCAGCTCATCCCGGGCGAGTCGATTTATAAAGTGAACGGGACGGTCATCACGGGCGGGAGCAGCTTCTATGAGGCGCTCCAGCTCCATAAGCCGTACATCAAGCTCGAGGTGCTCAACTTGAACGGAGATATCCGTTTCGTGCAACGGGCGATGTACGAGACCGATCCGCACGAGCTCGGCATCTTGTTCGTCGCCGAGCCGGCGAGCCCGCGTCTGCGGTTACGGAAATTATAAAAGGGAGCATCCTTGGCGGATGCTCCCTTTCGTGCGTTCGATTAAAGTTCAAGTTTTGATGGTTTGAAGCCCATTGTCGCTTCGACGGCGTGTTGCCAGCCTTTATACAGATTTTCGCGGTGTGCTTCGTCCATCTTCGGTTCGAACTGATGGTCGAGTTTCCACTGCTGTTTGATCTCTGCTTGGTCTTTCCAGAACCCGACGGCGAGACCGGCGAGATAGGCGGCACCGAGAGCCGTCGTCTCGCTCACTTCAGGCCGTTCGACCGGCACGTCCAAGATGTCCGCTTGGAACTGCATGAGGAAGTTGTTGTTGACCGCACCGCCGTCGACGCGGAGCGTCTTCAACTCGATGCCAGAATCTTGTTCCATCGCCGTCAAGACATCGCGTGTCTGATAGGCGAGTGACTCGAGCGTCGCCCGGACGAAATGTTCTTTCTCCGTCCCGCGCGTGAGGCCGAAGATGGCACCACGGACGTCCGAGTTCCAATACGGGGCACCAAGTCCGACGAAGGCAGGGACGACGTAGACGCCGTCTGTCGTCTCGACGCGGTTGGCGTACTGTTCCGTGTCTTTCGCCGACTTGAGCATACGGAGTCCGTCACGGAGCCATTGGATGGCCGAACCGGCGACGAAGATTGAACCTTCGAGCGCATATTCGACTTTACCGTTGTATCCCCACGCGATCGTCGTGAGCAGACCATGGTCCGACTTGACGGCTTCTTCGCCCGTGTTCATGAGCATGAAGCAACCTGTTCCGTACGTGTTCTTACCTTCTCCTGACTCGAAGCAGGCTTGACCGAAGAGGGCAGCCTGTTGGTCACCGGCCGCACCGGCGATCGGAACTTCGAAGCCGAAGAAGTGATACGGGATCGTGTTGGCGTACACTTCACTCGACGGTTTGACTTCCGGGAGCATCGACTTTGGTACCGTCAAGATCTCGAGCAACTCATCGTCCCATTTTTGCTCATAGATGTTGTACATGAGCGTACGTGACGCGTTCGAGTAGTCCGTGACGTGGGCGTGGCCGCCTGACAGTTTCCAGATGAGCCAAGTGTCGATCGTTCCGAAGAGGAGGTCACCGGCTTCGGCTTTCTCACGGGCGCCTTCGACGTTGTCGAGGATCCATTTGACTTTCGTGCCTGAGAAGTAGGCGTCGATCAAGAGACCAGTTTTATCGCGGAACAAGTCGGCATGACCGGCTTCCTTCAACTCATCACAAATACCGGCTGTTTGACGCGATTGCCAGACGACGGCGTTATAGACCGGACGTCCTGTCGACTTCTCCCAGACGACGGCTGTTTCCCGTTGGTTCGTGATCCCGATAGCTGCGATCTCTTTTGGATCGATGTCGGCCGAACCGAACGCCTCGGCCATGACGGCGAGGACAGACCCCCAAATCTCATTGGCGTTATGCTCGACCCAGCCTGGCTTAGGGAAGTATTGTTTAAACTCACGCTGAGCGGTCGTGACGATTTTTCCGTCGTGGTCGAAGATGATCGCCCGTGAGCTTGTCGTTCCTTGGTCAAGTGCTAAGATATAACGTTTTTCTTTCTCCATATGAGAGTGCCTCCTTAGAAATTAGAAAGATTATGGGACAAGAATGCCGTAAACCAATGCGGCGATGACCGCCCCGATGATTGGTCCGACGACCGGGATCCATGAATAGCCCCAGTCCGACGTCCCTTTGCCTTTGATTGGAAGAATCGCATGCGCAATCCGCGGCCCGAGGTCACGTGCCGGGTTGATGGCATATCCCGTTGTACCACCAAGCGAGAGACCGATCGAGACAACGAGGAAACCGACGATGAGCGGATTCAAGCCGTCCGTGAACGTGTTGGCCCCGAATGACAAAATTCCGAAGACGAGGACGAACGTACCAATGATTTCCCCGATCAAGTTGAACGGCGTGCTACGAATCCCTGGTGCGGTCGAGAAGGTGGCCAGTTTGGCACCCGGATCGTCGGTCACATCATAGTGCGGTTTGTAGTGCACGAACACGAGGACGGCCCCGATGAACGCCCCGATAAACTGTGCTAAGATGTAGGCTGGCACATCAGCCCAAGGGAATGAGCCTGCTGTCGCGAGCCCGACCGTGACGGCAGGGTTCAAGTGCGCCCCTCCGTAGATTCCGGCTGCGTATACCCCGATCATAACGGCGAAGCCCCAACCGAACGTGATGACGACCCAACCTGCGTTCTCCGCTTTCGAATGACGGAGGACGACGCCGGCGACGACACCGTTACCGAGCAAGATGAGTAGCATTGTACCAATAATTTCGCTGACGAATGCTGACATGTGATACTCCCTTCCTTCCATATTAAATTTGGCTTACCACTTCATTATATGCCCCAAATGTAAGCGTTTCAAAACCGAATATGCAAAAAAAGCCACTTTTCTTATGAAAAGTGGTTTTGATTGACAATACGCCGTTTGAAGTCGAGTCCAATCCCGACAAGAAAAGCGAGCAGGACCGCCAAACTGACGTACGCGAGCGGCGCATAGACGGCGGCACCAAGATCGAGCGCGATTGAGGTGATGACGGCCATATACAACCAGGCGAGTCGGTTAGAGATCTCTTTATCGTGATAGCGATTCGTGAGCGTGGCGCCGAACGGGGCCCCGATGAAAGCGCCGATGACCAACGCGAGCGGTGTCACGTAGTCGAGCGACAGCGATGCGAGATAACCGACGAGTCCGCCGAGCGAGATGAACAGGACGGCAGCCAGGCTCGTCCCGACCCCGCGATGTGTCGAGAAGCCGAGCCAACTGACGAGGAGCGGGACGATGATGAAACCGCCACCGATACCGAGCAGCGCCGACAACAGCCCGGCCATCATCCCGATGACGAGGGCGGCAAGCAGCGATGATTTTTTCGGCTTCTGCGGTTTAGATGTTTTCTTTAATAGCGTAACGGCAAAATAAGATAGGATAGCCAGATAAAATAGATTGAGCAACCAGTCATACGTGCCCGAGATCGAGAGGACGAGCCGGCTCGACAGCTGCGCCGTGACGGCACCGGCCAAGCCGACCGTGATGCCTGTTGACCAGGACACGTTGCCGAGCGACGTATGTTTCTTGGCGCCGGACAGGCTCGTCCCGACGACGAATAGGAGCGACGTGGCGACGGCCTCGGCCGCCGAATATCCACTAAAGAGCAACACTGGGACGATGATGACCCCGCCGCCGATGCCGAAGAAGCCGGACAAGGCGCCGACGACGGCACCGAGCGGGATAAAGAGAAGCGACCACATGACGACCAACTCGTTTCTGTTTAGATTCACTCTCCATGATAACGAAAAGCGGAACGATTTGGGAAGCGTGTCAGAAGCGAATATTTGTTCGTGTATGTGATATAATCAAGCCAATATGCAAGGTAAAGAAAGCGAGGAATATACATGGATAAGATTAGCGTTCCGTTCGACTTACATTCAGAATATAAGCCGGCCGGCGACCAACCGGAAGCGATTCGTCAGCTCGTCGAAGGAATCAATCGCGGCGACCGGTATCAGACGTTGCTCGGTGCGACCGGCACCGGGAAGACGTTCACCGTATCGAACGTCATCCAAGAAGTGAAGAAGCCGACGCTCGTCTTGGCCCACAACAAGACGCTCGCCGGACAGCTCTACTCCGAGTTCAAAGAGTTCTTCCCGAACAACGCCGTCGAATACTTCGTCAGTTATTACGACTACTATCAGCCGGAGGCGTATGTGCCGTCGACCGACACGTTCATCGAGAAAGATGCCTCGATTAACGATGAGATCGATAAACTCCGCCACTCGGCGACATCGGCCTTGTTCGAGCGGGACGACGTCATCATCGTCGCCTCCGTCTCCTGTATTTACGGTCTCGGTAACCCGGAAGAGTATAACAGTCTCGTCTTAAGTCTCCGCGTCGGCAAAGAGATGGGGCGCGACCAGATGCTCCGCAAACTGATCGACATTCAATATGAACGGAACGATATCGATTTCCAGCGCGGCCGTTTCCGTGTCCGCGGGGATGTCGTCGAGATTTTCCCGGCGTCACGTGACGAGCAGTGCTTGCGCGTTGAGTTTTTCGGTGACGAAATCGACCGCATCCGCGAGATGGACCCACTCACCGGAGAGATTATCGCCGACCGGGAGCACGTCTCGATCTTCCCGGCGTCCCACTTCGTCACTCGTGACGAGAAGTTGCAAAAAGCAATCGTCAACATCGAGGCCGAGCTCGAACAGCAGCTCGAAAAGTTCCGCGAAGAAGGCAAACTGCTTGAAGCACAGCGCCTCGAACAACGGACGAACTATGACCTCGAGATGATGCGCGAGATGGGCTACTGTTCAGGCATCGAGAACTATTCACGTCATTTGAACTTGACGGAGGCAGGGGCGACGCCGTACACGCTCATCGACTACTTCCCGAAAGACTTCTTGCTCATCGCTGATGAGTCGCACGTGACGCTCCCGCAAGTGCGCGGCATGTACAACGGCGACCAGGCCCGGAAACAAGTGCTCGTCGACCACGGTTTCCGTCTCCCTTCGGCCAAAGACAACCGACCACTCAAGTTCGACGAGTTCGAGAAGAAGTTGTCGCAAGCGATCTTCATCTCGGCGACACCGGGTCCTTACGAGCTTGAACATACACCGAACATGATCGAACAGATCATCCGGCCGACGGGTCTACTCGACCCGACGATCGAGATTCATCCGATTAAGGGACAAATCGACTACTTGATGGATCAGATTCGCGACCGTATCAAACAGGACGAACGCGTCCTCGTGACGACGCTCACGAAAAAGATGGCCGAGGATTTATCGGACTATCTGCGTGAAGCGGGCATCAAGGTCAACTATATGCACTCGGAAATCAAGACGCTCGAGCGGATTGAGATCATCCGTGACCTGCGTCTCGGGAAATACGACGTCCTCGTCGGAATCAACTTGCTGCGGGAAGGACTAGACATCCCGGAAGTGAGTCTCGTCACGATTCTAGACGCCGACAAGGAAGGGTTCCTCCGTTCGGACCGATCGCTCATTCAGACGATCGGGCGGGCGGCGCGGAACTCGAACGGGCACGTCATCTTGTTCGCTGATAAGATGACCGACTCGATGACGCGCGCGATTGAAGAGACCGATCGTCGTCGCTCGATTCAAGAAGCTTATAATGAAGAACACGGCATCACGCCGCAGACGATCCGTAAAGAAGTACGCGGCGTCATCCGCGCGACGGTCGACGCCGAGGAGGATGTGCTCGAATCACTCAGCTCGATGAAGCCGGCTGAACGTGAGGAAGCCATCGCCAAGCTAGAAGAAGAAATGAAACAAGCGGCCCGCGACCTCCAGTTCGAACGGGCGGCCGAATTGCGTGACTTAATCTTGGAGTTGAAGGTAGGGAATTAAATGGCTGAAAAGAAAAATGCGATCGTCATCAAAGGGGCGCGCGTCAACAACTTGAAAAACATTGATATCGATATTCCACGGGACCAGCTCGTCGTCTTGACGGGCTTGTCCGGTTCCGGTAAATCGTCACTCGCGTTCGACACCATCTACGCCGAGGGGCAGCGCCGTTACGTCGAGAGTCTATCGGCCTACGCCCGTCAATTCCTCGGACAGATGGACAAACCGGACGTCGATACGATTGAAGGGCTGAGCCCGGCCATCTCGATCGACCAGAAGACGACGAGCCGTAACCCGCGCTCGACCGTCGGGACGGTGACGGAAATCTATGACTACTTACGTCTTTTGTTCGCTCGCATCGGGAAACCGGTCTGTCCGCGTCACGGTATCGAAATCTCGAGCCAGACCATCTCACAGATGGTCGACCAAGTGATGGAGCTGCCGGAGAAGACGCGCCTGCAAATCCTGGCGCCAATCGTCTCGGGCCGCAAAGGGACGCACGTCAAAGTGTTCGACTCGCTCAAAAAGGAAGGGTTCGTCCGCGTTCGTGTCAATGGCGAGACGATTGAACTGACCGATGAGATCGAGCTTGATAAGAATAAGAAACATTCGATCGAAGTCGTCGTTGACCGTCTCGTCGTTCGCGCTGACGTCGAAGGTCGTCTTGCTGACTCGCTCGAGACGGCGCTTCGCCTTGCCGACGGTCGGGCCATCATCGATAAGATGGACGGCACCGAGCTCCTGTTCAGCGAACATCACGCTTGTCCGATTTGTGGGTTCTCGATCGGCGAACTTGAGCCGCGCATGTTCTCGTTCAACTCACCGTTCGGCGCCTGTCCGACGTGTGACGGGCTCGGTACGAAACTCGACGTCGATCCGGAACTCGTCATCCCAGACCCATCGAAGACGCTGAAGGAAGGCGCGATCGTCGCCTGGCAGCCGACGAGTTCGCAGTATTATCCGCAACTGCTCGCCTCGATGTGTAAACACTTCGGCATCGACATGGATGTACCGTTCGAACGCTTGTCCAAGCGGGACCAAGACCTCGTCTTGCACGGAACGGATGAAGAGTCGTTCTTGTTCCGTTATGAGAACGATTTCGGACAAGTCCGGACGAACACGATCTTCTTCGAAGGGGTGCTCCGTAACATCGAGCGCCGCTATAAAGAGACGACGTCCGATTATATCCGTGAACAGATGGAGACGTACATGGCGACCCACGCCTGTCCGACATGTAGCGGCTACCGTTTGAAAGAAGAGACGCTCGCCGTCAAAATCACGGGTCACCATATCGGCCAAGTGACGAACTTGTCGGTCGTCAACGCCATCGATTTGTTCGATTCGATCATGACGGAACTGAGCGAGAAAGATATCGCCATCGCCCGTCTCATCTTGCAAGAGATTTGTGAGCGGCTCAGCTTCTTGAACAACGTCGGTCTCGACTATTTGACGTTGTCACGCGCCGCCGGGACGCTCTCGGGTGGAGAAGCGCAGCGGATTCGTCTCGCCACGCAAATCGGCTCACGGCTCACGGGCGTCCTATACGTCCTCGATGAACCGTCGATTGGATTGCATCAGCGTGACAACGACCGCTTGATCGCGACGCTCAAACAGATGCGTGACATCGGTAACACGCTCATCGTCGTCGAGCACGACGAGGACACGATGATGGCAGCCGATTATTTGATCGACATCGGACCGGGTGCCGGCGAACACGGCGGAGAAGTCATCGCCGCCGGGACGCCGAAGCAACTCATGAAGAACAGAAAATCGCTAACAGGCCAATATCTGTCGGGTAAGAAGTTCATCCCGCTCCCGGCCGAACGGAAAGTGCCGGACGAGCGTTTCTTGAAGATTTTGAAGGCGGAAGAGAACAACTTGAAAGGGGTCGACGTCTCGATCCCGCTCGGCATGTTCATTGCCGTCACCGGTGTCTCTGGTTCTGGGAAGTCGACGCTCATCAACGAGATTCTGTATAAATCGCTCGCCCATCACATCAACCGGGCCAAGGCGAAGCCAGGGAAGCATAAGAAGATTGAAGGACTCGACCATATCGATAAAGTCATCGATATCGACCAGTCGCCAATCGGACGGACGCCACGGTCGAACCCGGCGACGTATACCGGCGTATTCGATGATATCCGTGACGTGTTCGCGTCGACGAACGAGGCGAAGATGCGCGGCTATAAGAAAGGGCGCTTCAGTTTCAACGTCAAGGGCGGACGCTGTGAGGCGTGCCGCGGGGACGGGATCATCAAGATCGAGATGCACTTCTTGCCGGACGTCTACGTCCCGTGTGAAGTGTGTCACGGGAAACGCTATAACCGTGAGACGCTCGAAGTGAAGTACAAAGGTAAGACGATCGCCGACGTGCTCGATATGACGATTGAGGAAGGGCTCGACTTCTTTGACAAGATTCCGAAAATCAAGCGCAAGATCCAGACGATCTTTGACGTCGGTCTCGGTTATATGAAACTCGGACAACCGGCGACGGAACTGTCCGGCGGGGAAGCGCAGCGCGTCAAGCTCGCCTCCGAGCTCCATAAACGTTCGACCGGGAAGACGATTTACATCTTGGACGAGCCGACGACGGGTCTTCACGTCGACGACATCGCTCGTCTGTTGAAAGTGCTGCAACGCCTCGTCGAGAACGGGGACACGGTGCTCGTCATCGAGCATAACCTCGACGTCATCAAATCGGCCGACTACTTGATCGACCTTGGACCGGAAGGCGGGGACGGCGGCGGTACGATCGTCGCGACCGGGACGCCGGAAGAAGTCGCCGAAGTCGCCGCGTCGTACACCGGCAAGTATTTGAAACCGGTGTTAGAACGGGATGCAGCCCGAGCGAAACCGAAAGCAGGAAAACGTAAGTAAGGTATAGAAATGATGAGAAACGGGAACATGATTGACGTGTGACCAAATCGAAGGGGGAAACGAACAGTGAAACAAGAAATGCGTGAACTGATTCTCCAGCAAGTGAAAGACGGGAAGTTGACGATTGAAGAAGGCATGACCCAGCTCGAACGGCTCGAGAAGTTGGAGCCGGAGCGTGTCCAAGCGCTCGAGGAACGTCAAGAGACGGAGAAAGTCGATGCCTACTCGGTCGAGTCGCTCACGACGAAACTGACGTCGGCGGTCGAAGGGCTCGTGACGAAACTTCGTGACAGCGACTTCACGTTCAGCTCGAACTTCGGGCCGGAAGTGACGTATTCGAAATCTTTCCCGTTCACCGGGAAAGATATCTCGCTCGACTTGTTCAACGCCTCGGCGACGATCGTCTCGTCGGACAACGACGAGTGTGAACTGATTGTCACCGGACGTCCGCTCCGTCAGCAGGACGCGGACAAGGCGCTCGAACAGCTCCAGTCAGCCGTCAAGCATTCGGTCATCGGTGACCGTCTCGTCGTGTCACTCCGCGACAAGCTCGTCCGGGCGCACGTCGAACTGTACGTCCCGCATCATCATTTCGATCACCTACACGTACAGACGCTCAACGGTGAGGTCCGTGCCGACGGCCTAGACGTCGAGAGCGTTCGTATCCAGACGGCGAACGGCCGGGTCGTACTTCATGAAGTACATGCCTCGGAGCTGCTCCTCAACACGGGGAACGGAACGGTCGAAGTCGAAGCGGTCGAATCGGAACTCGTCCACGTCCGGACCGGCAACGGAGCCGTCATCGTGAACGGCAAATACGACAAGGCGTCGCTCAAGACCGGCAACGGGAACATCCGCGCCGAACTCGCGACGGCACGTCCGGCCAAGTTCGAGCTCGCCTCGCTCGCCGGAAACGTCCGTCTCGTCTTGCCGCACGGCGTCGAGGTCGAAGGAGAACTCGAGACGAACTTCGGTGGTCTCCACTGTAATTTAGACGAGCTCGAGATCATCCGCGACCGGAAAGACGTCGCCCAACGCCGACTCGAATTCTTGTCGGGCCGTGGCCAGACACCGCGGATCGAAGTCGAGGCCGGGACGCGTACCGGCACGATCGACCTCGAACACGGTTCGCTCCACACACCGTCGACGTTCCTCGAAGAGGACAAACACGAGCCGGTGGAACCAATCGATCCAGTCGACCCGGTCAATCCGGCTGACTTGAACAACCCGTTCCATCAGCAATGACCGACAACCCGAAGGCCTCTCGCCTTCGGGTTTCTTTTAACTTGAGAGACGAGGAGGGACGGGATGAAGCGATTTGTGTCAGCGTACGGATGGATGATGATTGCGGTGCTGGTGCTTGGCGGATGTGCCGACGAACAGCGCATCGTCAATGAGAACGAGCCGGCTGGCGACGAAGCGATTGCTGTCGCCTGGGCGTATGTGACCGCGCGGAACTGGCAGGAGCCCGCAATCGATGCGGGAGCAAGTGCCGAGGTACATCGTGTCACGGTCGATGATGGTTATGAACTGTTGGACGATGCGTATGCCGGGACCGAGGCGCTCGCCGTCTCGTTCGAAGCGGACCCGAACAGTAGCGTCGACGTACCGACGATCTTGGTCGCACCGGAGTCGAACACCGTGGTCGGCTATGTACCGGGCGAATGAGACATCCATGACAAAACCCGAAGGCGGTTGCCTCCGGGTTTTTGTCATGTCATAGATTCATTTGATACTCCATTTGTTCCCAATCCATCATTTGACCGTCATACAGCGTGAATGAGCCGATGATGAACAGGATGAACAGGACCGGTCCGGCGATGAGTAAGAAAATCCCGAGGTTCCGCATCGTCTTCGACCGTTTCCAATAGAAGATGATGGCGACGATCATCGATAACAGCGACCCGGACAAGAACAAGCCGACGATGTTCAAGATGAACAACAGCAACACCGTCTCGTTTTTCGTCGCGGCATATTCGCGCCACATGTCAAACAGTGATTTGACCAAGTAGACGAGCGCCGCAATCCCGACGATAAAAATAAAGACAATGGCAATCCAAAATAGTGAATTCATGTGATTTCACCTCCCTAATCCTCTATACCCGTTCTACGGAATCGCCACGAATTAGTTTCATCTCTTTTTTTCGACACGTTTCGCTCACTTTCGTTGACGCTTCTCCAGAAGAGCTATGATACAATAATGAGCGTGAAAGGGGCAGATACTCATGCAAAATATCGTACGCACGGCTCAACTCGTTGAGCGCTTCAAACTTCAAGTCATCGCCGGGGAAGAGGGACTCCATCGTCCCGTCGCCACACCGGACCTCAGTCGACCGGGACTCGTCCTTGCCGGCTACTATACCCACTATGCGAAAAATCGGCTGCAAGTGCTCGGGAAGACCGAGCTCACGTTCTACGCGAGCTTGTCGGAAGAGAGCCGCCGCGAGCGGGCGAAGATTTTATGCACGGAATTGACACCGGGCATCCTCATCACGCGCGGCTTCGACATCCCGAAAGAGATTGAACAAGAAGCCGAGGCGGCGAACGTCCCGCTCATGCGCACGAACGCGATGACGACATCGATCGAGTCACAGATCACAAACTTCCTTGAGATGGAACTCGCACCGATGACCGCGATGCACGGCGTGCTCGTCGACATCTACGGCGTCGGCGTGCTCATCAAAGGACAGAGCGGTGTCGGGAAATCTGAGACCGCGCTCGAACTCGTCAAGCGGGGTCACCGCCTCGTCGCCGACGATTCAGTCGAGATTCGTCAGACCGGGGACCAGTTGCTCGTCGGTTCGGCACCGAAATTGATTCGTCACTTGCTCGAGATTCGTGGGATCGGCATCATCGATGTCATGACGTTGTTCGGCGCTGGCGCCGTCCGCTCGCACAAGAAGATTAGCTTGATCATCAACCTCGAGAACTGGGATGCGGGCAAAGTATACGACCGCGTCGGGCTCGACCACAACACGATGAAAATCATCGATAGCGAAGTGCCGTTACTCACGATCCCGGTCCGTCCGGGACGAAACTTGGCCGTCATCGTCGAAGTCGCGGCGATGAACTATCGCCTGCAGAACATGGGCATCAACACGGCCGAAGAGTTCGCGGAACGTCTCGCGAACGCCATCCAAGACAACGAAGGGGACATGGAATAATGGTAGAGCCAACGTTTGACCGCGTCGCGTTTGAAATCGGGTCGCTCCCGATTTATTGGTACGGCATGATCATCGCCTTCGGTGCGATGCTCGGCCTCGTTCTCGCCTTGTTCGAGGCGAAGCGCCTCAATTATGATTCAGAACGGGTCGTCGATGTCATCATCTGGTCGATTCCGATCAGTATCGTCTTCGCCCGGATTTACTACGTCATCTTCCAATGGGACTACTACAGTGAGAACCTTGGACAGATCATCGACATCCGCCAAGGCGGGATTGCAATCCATGGTGCCATCTTTGGAGCGCTGCTCGTCGTCATCATCTATTGCATGCGCAAGTCGATGTCGTTCTGGAAGATCACCGATATCCTCGCTCCGTCGCTCCTGCTCGGGCAAGCGGTCGGACGTTGGGGGAACTTCATGAACCAAGAGGCACACGGTGCCGAGACGACGAGCCGTTTCTTGAAAGAGACGCTCTTCCTCCCGGATTGGATCGTCAATCAGATGTATATCGACGGCGCTTATTACTTGCCGACGTTCTTGTTCGAGAGCGTCTGGAACATCCTCGGCGTCATCTTGCTCGTCGTCTGGCGTATGGTCGGTAACCCGCCGCGCGGCTACATCTTCTTATCGTACCTCGTCTGGTATTCGATTGGACGCTTCTATATCGAAGGGCTCCGCACGGATAGCCTCATGGCCGGCGATCTCCGGACGGCACAACTCGTTTCGATCGCGATGATCGTATTCGGTGTCGTCATGATGATCGTCCGCCGCAAAGCGAAACGATACGACGACCCTTCAGAGAAAGGACTGTTTGATTGATGGATACACTTCTATTCGATTTGGATGGCACGTTGCTCGATACGAACCCGCTCATCATCGCGAGTTTCCGTCACACGCTCGGGTACTACTTCCCGGACGAGACGTATCGCGATGAGGACATCTTCCCGTTCATCGGACCGACGCTCGAGAAGTCGTTCAAGGCGCTCAATGAGCCGGAATGGAAAGAGATGCAGGCGTTCTATCGCAGCTTCAATATCGCGATGCACGACCAGCTCGTCGCCGAATATCCGGGTGTGATCGAGGGGCTGTATCGCCTCCACGCCAAAGGCTACAAGATGGGCGTCGTCACCTCGAAAGGCCGTCCCGTCGTCGAGCAAGGCTTGCGTCTGTTCAAGATCGACCATCTGTTCGATGTGGTCGTCACGGCCGATGATGTCGTACATGAGAAACCGCACGCCGAACCGGTCGAACGGGCGCTCCGTGCGCTCGGATCGACGGCGGACCGCGCTGTCATGGTCGGGGACAACGACACGGACATCTTCAGCGGCAAGAACGCCGGGACGAAGACGGTCGCTGTCGGCTGGGCCATTAAAGGCCGTGCGTTCCTCGAAGCGCTCGAACCGGACGTCATCATCGACTCGATGGAACATTTCGAGGCGTGGCTCGACGAGGTCACGGTCCATGCGTAAGACGGAACGCTTTCGTCTAGACGGGCCAAACCCGCTTTGGCAGATGTACCGGACGATTCGCTTCCTGCGTGTCTTCAAAAATACGACGGTCGTCTTGATCGGGCGGTATTTCCCGTCCGTCAAGGCGAAGCGGTGGTTGTATCGAAACTTCCTCGGTATGAAAATCGGGGACTATAGTGCGCTCGCACTCATGGTGACGCCAGACGTCATGTTCCCGGAGCGGATTTCGATCGGCCGTAACACGGTCATCGGGTTCAACTCGACGATCCTCTGTCACGAGTATCTCGTCGACGAGTATCGGATCGGCGACGTCCACATCGGGGACGAGGTGTTGATTGGGGCGAACGTGACGATTTTACCTGGCGTGACGATTGGCGATCGGGCCGTCATCGGTGCCGGGGCCGTCGTCCATCGTGACGTCGCGCCCGGAGAGCGCGTCGTTGGGGCAAAGCTCCATACCATCGACACAAAATAGACACAATTTAGTGCGAAATCATTTTGAGGTCAAGACATGTAGGGCCTCATAAAATTACTAGGGCGGTATCACTTTTTTTAAAGGCGATACCGCTTTTTTGTGTCTATGGGCGCTGACATGAAACCTCCATATTTTTGTCGAAAAGCATTTGAACGACCTAGCAAAATATATTCATTATAGAAGGAATATAGTCCCGATTTTTTTTAAGTTTTTCAGTTGCCCTCGTTGTTTGAGTGCGGTATTCTTAACCCTGCAACTAAAAATAGATTTAGAGATGATGTGGAGGATTTAGAATATGGAAGCGAACTATGAAGCAGTAATGACGCTACCCGAACCAGAATCTCCGCTCGCCGCGGAGCTCCACTACTATAGAGGTCGTCGTGCGTTACGTGAAGGTCGCCTAGATGAAGCGACTTTTTTCATGGCTGAAGCCACTGCCGCTGCAGCGCACCGCGTCGACTATCACAAACAGTACGCTGAACTGTTATTTGAAGTAGGGGAGATCTATCACGCCAATGACGTGTGGAAACGGGTGCTAGAACTCGATGAGACGTCAACCGAGGCCTTGTATCACCTTGCGAGCAATTGCGCTTATATCTCTTTATATGAAGAAGCAGCGATGTATGCGAAACGTTACCTCGAAGTCGAGGCACACGGGCGCTATGCGGACTCGGTCCAATCGCTATTAGAACTGATCGAACTCGAGCAAGAACTCGAGGACGAAGATGAAGACGAGTTGATCACGTGGCACACCGAGGCCCAGCAGCATATCGACAAAGGCCGCTTGTTCGCCGCCAAGTCGACGCTCGAACGGTTAATCGACCGCTATCCGCGCTTTTGGCCGTCGTTCAACAACTTGGCCGTCGTCAACTTTTATCTCGGCAACGATGAAGCGGCGTTCGAGACGCTCGAGTATGTGCTCGATGAAAATCCGGGCAACTTGCATGCGATTTTGAACACGATTTTGTTGTTGCACGAGGCTGGACAATCAGAAGCGGCGCTCCAACTGTCGGTCCCGCTGACACGGGTCCGCCCGCTCCAGTTCGACTTACGCTACAAACTCGCCACGACACTCGCGCTCGTCGGTCAATACGACCGCGCGTACGAAGAACTCCGCCTCTTGAAAGACCGCGGATTCCGTGGGGATTCACTGTTCGGGCATTGGCTCAGCGTGTCCGCCTACAAGACCGGGCGTCTTGAAGAAGCGGCCACCTATTTGAACAGTGACGAGTTGAAACAATTTGAAGAAGCGAGCCCGTATGACATCCGCGACAACCTCGAGTTCCGTTCGGCACTCGTCCAAGGGTTGCGCCAAGAAGAAGACGCGGCTCGCATCGAAATCATCCGAATCATCTCGAAACTTGCCGACGACGAGGCGTTTGAAGCACTCGCGTTGACGAACGGGATCACCGACAACGAGACGGTGCTCGCCTTCGCCGAGAAATGTCGTGCTGAGATTTGCGGGGCACCGTTCACCGGTGACGCCCGGATCGCTCGGGCGTATGAGGCCCTCGTGCTCGCCGAGACGGAAGTGACGGAAGCGGAACAGATGAGCCTCGACGGCGACTTCTATGAACGGTTCTCACTCCTGCTCCTTGCCGGGGTATCGTTCGAGGACGTCACGGCATCGGCCGCGGCCCTCGTCTGGATGTTCTATGCGAAACGGGATGCCCTCATCCTCGACGACTGCGCCGACACGTTCGGAATCGACGTCGCGACGCTCACGGGCACGATCCGTTCGTTCAAACAGACACTCGAACAAGCATAAAGATAGACGATACCTCCCTAGGTTTCTTATACTGAAGTCAATCAATTTCATGCAGAGGTGGAATCATTATGACAGAAGAAAAAATCTATGACGTCATTATCATCGGGGCCGGCCCAGCCGGAATGACGGCTGCACTTTACGCGTCGCGTGCCAACTTATCGACACTTATGATCGAACGCGGTATCCCAGGTGGACAGATGGCGAACACGGAAGATATCGAAAACTATCCGGGCTATGACAGCATCCTCGGCCCAGACTTGTCTCAAAAAATGTTCGACCACTCGAAAGCATTCGGGGCGGAGTACGCTTATGGCGACGTCCAAAGCATCTCGGACGAGACGGAATATAAAGTCGTCCACGCGCACAACCGTGACTATAAAGCACGGGCGATCATCCTCGCTTCTGGCGCACAATACAAGAAAATCGGTGTCCCGGGCGAAGAAGAGCTCGGCGGCCGCGGTGTATCGTATTGTGCGGTCTGTGACGGGGCGTTCTTCAAAGGGAAGAACTTGTTCGTCATCGGCGGCGGCGACTCAGCTGTCGAGGAAGGCGTGTTCTTGACACGTTTTGCTGACAAGGTGACAATCGTTCACCGTCGCGACGAGCTTCGCGCGCAGAAGATTCTTCAAAAACGGGCGTTCGACAACCCGAAAATCGACTTCATCTGGAACCACACGCTCAAAGAGATCGTGGAAGCCGATGGTAAAGTCGGTGGGGCACGTCTCGTCAGCACGGTCGATGGGACCGAGTCGGACCACGAAATCGACGGTGTGTTCATCTATATTGGTATGAACCCGATCACTGGTTTCGTCAAAGACCTCGGCATCACGAACGAGCAAGGCTATATCGTCACGAACGAAGCGATGGAGACGAAGATCCCAGGGATTTTCGCAGCCGGCGACGTACGCGACAAGACGCTCCGTCAAGTCGTCACCGCGACGAACGACGGATCGATTGCCGCTCAAAACGCGCAACACTATATCGAGGGGCTCCTCGAGGCGTTGCACGAACAAAACGCGTGACATGAGGCAGAAGGGATTGCGGGCGACCGCAATCCCTTCTCTTTTTTTCGGACGTTCGTTATACTAAGGACAGAAGAGAGCTGCACACACGGCTCGGTTGTCAATTTTAAGGGGGCGTCAGTGACATGGAAGACTTTAAAGGATTAGAAGAATTGATCATCATCAGCGGGATGAGCGGGGCCGGGAAATCGGTCGCAATGAATAGCTTTGAGGATCTCGGCTATTTTTGCGTCGATAACTTGCCGCCGGTGCTCTTGCCGCAATTGATCGATGTCATCAGCTCGGTCCGGCCGAAGATCGCCGTCGCGATCGACACACGGACGCGCGACTTCATCGACAGCCTGTTCATCGTCATCGACGACTTGGAACAGAAGAACGTGCACCCGCACTTGTTGTATCTCGACACACGGGACGAAGTGCTCGTGCGCCGCTACAAGGAGACGCGCCGGTCGCATCCGCTCGCCCCGGAAGACGCACCGCTCGTCGGCATCGGGATGGAGCGCTCGTTGCTCGAAGGGTTCCGTGACCGGGCCCATACGCTCTATGACACGACCGACTTGAAGCCGCAGATGCTCAAAGACCGCATCCTGCTCCAATTCAACGAGGAACGGATTCCGTTCACGGTCAACTTCATGTCGTTCGGGTTCAAGCACGGCGTCCCGCTCGATATTGATCTATTGTTCGACGTCCGCTTCATCACGAACCCGTTCTATATCCCGGAGCTCCGTCCGCTCACCGGACAGACGGAAGAAGTCCAGAACTACGTCATGTCGCATCCCGAGGCGCGTGCGTTCTATAAGAAACTGATCGACATGCTCGAATTCCTGTTACCGCAGTACAAGCGCGAAGGGAAGACGCAAGTCGTCGTCGCCTTCGGCTGTACGGGCGGGAAGCACCGTTCGATCACGTTCGCCGAGAAAGTGTCGGCCCATTTCGCCGAGCGCTATAACGTCAAGACCGTCCATCGCGACCTCGCGCATGCGACGAAGGAGAAGTAAGATGAGACGCGAAAGGAAAGTTGTGGCCATCGGTGGCGGTACGGGCCTCTCGACGCTCGTACGGGGCTTGAAGCACTATCCGCTCGACATCACGGCCATCGTCACGGTCGGGGACGATGGGGGCAGCTCGGGACGTCTCCGTGACGAGTTCCACATGTTACCGCCGGGCGATATCCGGAACGTCATCCTCGCCTTATCCGAGGTCGAGCCGCTCATGGACAAGATTCTGCAATATCGGTTCGACAGCGGCTTTGGGCTCGAAGGCCACTCGCTCGGCAACCTCATGCTGACGGCGGCGACGCACATCTGTGAAGGCTCGTTCGTCAAGGCGGTCGACGTCTTGTCGCAGCTGTTGAACGCCCAGGGCAAGGTGCTCCCGGTGACGGAGACGCTCATGACGCTCGCGGCCGAGTTCGAGGACGGGACGATCGTCAAAGGCGAATCGAAAATCCCGCTCGTCGAAAAACCGATCAAACGCCTATTTTTGCTCGAAGAGGGCATCAAGCCGGCGGCCGGTGTCGTCGAGGCGATCGAGGGCGCGGATTTGATTGTGCTTGGACCAGGGAGCTTATATACGAGCATCATCCCGAACCTGTTGATTCCGGAAGTGCGCGACGCCATCGTCCGCTCCGGGAAGCCGGTCGTCTATATTTGCAACGTCATGACGCAACCGGGCGAGACGAAAGGGTACGACGCGATGAAGCATTTGAAATCGATTGAGGCGTATCTCGGCAAGTCGACGGTCGACACGATCGTCGTCAATAACGAGCCGATCGAGGACATCTATTTAGAGCGTTACCTCGAGGACGGCTCGGAAGAGGTCCGTTTCGATCGCAAGAAGCTTCGGAACTATGGCACGAATGTGCTCGCCGGTGACATCGTCGACTATAATCGCGATTACATCCGCCACGACTCGGACGCCATCGCCGGCCTCGTCATGCAGCGCGTGCTGCGCATCAAGAAACCACGCTCGTTCCAAGAGCTCGAGCTGAAATAAGTTGTGATTGAACAGAAAGGAGGGGACTGACATGAGCTTTGCCTCTGACGTCAAAAAAGAACTGACGCAACTCGAAGTGACCGATGCCGAGGCGAAAGCGGAACTGTCCGCGCTCGTCCGGATGAACGGGGTCATCTCGCTCGCCTTAGGGCGGGGGATGACGCTCGACGTCTCGACCGAGAACGCCGCCATCGCACGCCGAATCTATTCCCTCATGAAACGGCTGTACGACCATCATCTTGATTTGTTCGTACGGAAGAAAATGCGGTTAAAGAAGAACAACGTCTATATCGTCCGGGTCGCCCAGCGCGCCGAGACGATGTTGAAGGACCTCGAGATTCTCGGGGAGAATTACGAGATGATTCGGACGCTCAACTCGGATATGACGCGCGACGAGAACCTCGCCCGAGCGTATTTGCGCGGGTCGTTCCTTGCCGGCGGGTCGATCAACCATCCGAAGACGTCGTCGTATCACCTCGAGGTGTACAGCCTGTACGAGAACCATAACCAGGCGCTCCGGGACCTCGCCAACCGCTTCGGCTTGAACGCGAAGACGCTCGAGCGGAAGAAAGGGCATATTCTCTACATTAAAGAGAGCGAGAAAATCTCGGACTTTCTGAAACTTGTCGGGGCGACGCGCGGCATGCTCGACTTCGAGGACGCGCGCATCATCAAGGACATGCGCAACTCCGTCAACCGGCTCGTCAACTGTGAGACGGCGAACTTGAACAAGACCGTCGGGGCGGCACTCCGCCAAGTCGAGAACATCAAGTTCCTCGAGCGCACGGTCGGACTCGAAATCTTGCCGGTCAAACTCCGGGAAATTGCCGAGCTACGGGTCACCCATCAAGACGTCTCGCTCCAAGAACTCGGCGAGATGCTCGAGACGGGACCGATCTCGAAGTCAGGAATCAACCACCGGCTCCGTAAAATCGATCAGATCGCGGACAAGGTGCGCAACGGTGAAGAAATCAGCTCATCGTGACGTTGGTTGCGCCAAAACCATTCTTCCTATATAATTAGCAATTGTGTATAGGACTTTAGAAATGTAACTTAAAGGAGCTTCATGATTATGTCGAATGCAAAGAAAAGAATCTCGCTCACGATTGACGCTGACTTAGACCAGGTCATCACGGAGCGTGCGAAACAAATCGGGATCCCGAAAAGCGCCCTCGTCACGTTCGCGACAAGCCTCTTCCTCAACCAATTGCGGGCGGAAGAAGTACTGTCAGGCGACACGAATGCCATCTATCAGGTCATCCGTAAAGACTATGAACTGCTCACGAGCGTTGATAACTTAGACAAATAATTGCGAAAGGCTGACTCCGGTCAGCCTTTTTTGGTTGCATCCGGCCCTGAAATTTGAAATAGTGGTTGTATTGAATTCGAATGGAGGTCGTTCCAATGGGGCAAATCTTGCTCATCCTAGTATTACAACTCGTCTATGTACCGGTGCTGACGCTTCGTACCATCATGCTCGTCAAAGGAAAAACGATGATTGCGGGGCTGTTCGGTACGCTTGAGACGCTTATCTATATCTTCGCGCTCGGCATCGTGTTCCAAGATTTGACGACGCTCGGGATGATCGTCTATGCGGTCGGCTTCGGACTTGGGATTCTCGTCGGCGGTTACGTCGAGCGGAAACTTGCGATCGGCTACAATATGATTCAAGTCCACACACAAGAGTTCCCGGCCGAGCTCATCCAGAAGATGCGCGACAGCGGCTACGGGGTGACGCACTACCAAGGGCAGGGACGTGACGGCATCCGCTATCGTCTCGATGTCTTGGCAGCGCGGACACGGATGAAGGATTTGCGCCAGATGGTCGAGGAGTATGAGCCGAAGGCGTTCCTCGTCGCATTCGATCCGATTGACTTTAAAGGCGGCTATATGATGAAAGGGCTCCGACGCCCGAAATGAACGGGACGACTCACGGAAGTGGGTCGTTTTTTCGTGGAACGGGGAATACAAGAACAAAGGAGATGAGCGGGTTGAGACGAAAAGGGTTATGGATCGTCGTGGTTGGGTTGATTCTCGTCGGCGGCGCGTTGTTGGCCACCTCGTTTTGGAAGTCGGAGTCCTCGATCAAACCGCCGCTCCCGACGGTCCGGGTCGGGTCGGTGACGGCCGAAGTGAAGCAGTCGACGTTCTGCTGGTCCAATGGGGGCGAGGCGGTATGTGAAGACCACGGGTTGCCGGAAGCGGACGACTTGCAGCTCGTGCCCGTCGAACCGGGTGCCGAGATTGATGTCGAGTTCCATGCCGAGCCGTCGAACGTCTCGTTCCATCAAATCATCGACGGGGAGCTCGTACGGTCTGAACCCGTCGTGCCTGACGAACCGGGCGTTTATGTATTCGAGACGGGCGGGGATTGGCCGCAAGGCGATAGCCGCTATGTATTCGGGGTCGAGGTCAAAGAGTAAACAAAAACCCCATTCTCCGAGGAGAATGGGGTTGCGTCATTAACGCGTCATGACTTTGTCGATGAGACCGTAGTCTTTCGCTTGTTCAGCTGACATGAAGTAGTCGCGCTCTGTGTCGCGCTCGATCACTTCAAGCGGCTGGCCAGTGTTGTCGGCCATGATTTGGTTCAATTTCTCACGCATCTTGATGATGCGCTCGGCATGGATTTTGATATCCGATGCTTGACCTTGCGTACCGCCGAGCGGTTGGTGAATCATGATTTCCGCGTTTGGAAGCGCGAAGCGTTTGCCTTGTTCACCGGCTTGGAGCAAGAAGGCACCCATCGATGCGGCCATTCCGATACAAATCGTCGACACGTTCGGCTTGATGAAGTTCATCGTGTCATAAATCGCCATTCCGGAAGTGATCGAACCACCCGGGCTGTTGATGTAAAGTGAGATGTCCTTATCTGGGTCCTCGGCTGCAAGGAAGAGAAGCTGGGCGACAATCGAGTTGGCGACGTTGTCGTCGATTGCACTTCCGAGCAAGATGATGCGGTCCTTGAGCAAGCGTGAGTAAATATCGTACGCGCGTTCCCCGCGACCTGTTTGTTCGATAACTGTTGGAATTAACATTGAATCTGCCTCCTTTATGTAGGTTGTAAACATATCATACCGCTATAGTCAATGTTGGTCAAACGATAGTCATCGTTTTTGACCTATTCCACGGTTTGACGATTCTAAAACGACAAAAGAGGCCAGGCATATGTTGCCTGACCTCTTGCTATGATACACCCGGAGAGATTCGAACTCCCGACACCTGGCACCGGAAACCAGTGCTCTATCCCCTGAGCTACGGGTGCATGTTCTCTGACACGATTTATTATACATTTGTTTTTTTAAAAAAGCAATCCTGTTCGGCTCACTTTTTTTTGAGCGCGATTTCCCGCTGTTCGTTACAATAAGAAGCGAGAGGGGTGTGACCGATGCAACGGCAAGAACAGCAACAACTTCAAACACAACAGCTGACCCAGGACATGGTTCGGCGGCTGCCGATTCTCGAGGCGGACCGGACCGCGATCGCCTTTCAGCTCGGCCGGTTGGCTCGACGCAATCCATGCATCGCCACGGGGAGCGGTGCGGTCGAATGGGTAGCCGATACGGCGAGTGGGTTCGAGGAGCGATTGTTCGAGCAAATCGAGGAAGGGAGCGGGACTGAGGCCCAGCGCGCGCTCCAGAAACGGCTCGTCCTCGCGCTCGACCATCGTGGTCTGCTACCGGAGAGCGACTTCGTGCTCGCCCATCGTTTCGAGGTCGATGTGGCGGACATTGAGGCGGCGCGCCAGGCGCTCTTGTTTCTAGAACCGACAGGGATTGGGGCGAAGAATGAGCGCGACTGCCAATATCGGCATGCGATTGAACATGACGACCCACTCGTCTTGGACGTGTTCGAGGCGCTCGACGCGAACCTTGATGACATCCCGGGACGACTCGACATCTCGGTTGCTGAGTACGAACGGGCGACGCGTATCGTGGCGACACTCCCGAAGACGCCATTATTATATGAAGGAACCGAACCCGTCGTCCCGGAACTTGAAGTCGTCCGTCGTGACGGTGAGCTCGTGACGACATGGTTCAGCCCGACGCTCGATGCGGCTCGGGTCGGGGACGATCGCGAGGCGAAATGGTGGCACGAGACGCTCGAGATGCGGAACGCGACGCTTCGATTGGTGTGGGCCGTCATCGCCGAACGCCAACGCGATTGGTTGGACGGGAAGCTCGTCTTGCATCCGTTGACGCGAAAAGAAGTCGCCGAACAAATCG
This sequence comes from Exiguobacterium sp. s56, assembly GCF_018618255.1. NCBI lineage: Bacteria > Bacillati > Bacillota > Bacilli > Caryophanales > Exiguobacterium > Exiguobacterium sp. s56. The sequence continues at coordinate 54,779 of NZ_JACSLR010000006.1, forward strand.
GCAAGCACGAGTCGACCGTCGGCCGGGCGATTCAAGGCAAGTACGTGACGACCGAAGGCGGCGTGATGGCGTGGCGTCACTTTTTCGTCCGGGCGACGCACGGGCAATCGCCGTTCATGGTGAAGAAGGCGCTCGCCGAACTGATTCAACAAGAGACGTCGCCGCTGAGCGATGCCGCACTCATGCGCGAGCTGGACCGGCTCGGCTATACGGTGACACGACGGACCGTGGCGAACTATCGGGAGGCGCTCGGTTTTGGAAACTCGCGGGAGCGGGAACGACAACTATGGAAAGGAGGGGACTGACATGGTCCTGACGTTATACCGCCGCGCCAACTGTTCGCTCTGCGAGGAGGCACTCGTCATGCTCGAATGGCTCATGGAAGACTATCCGTTCGAGCTCGAGCAGATCGACATCACCGGCAACGAAGAACTTGAGGCGAAGTACTTGTTTGAGATCCCTGTCGTCTTACACGAGGGGCGTGTCATTAGTCAAGGTCGATACGATGACAGTAAAGTTGAAGATTTTGTTAAGTATACGCTTACATCGAAAAAAAACGTTTGAAGGGGTTGCAAGACGGAAAGGTGATTGATAAGATGAAGTCGTAGCGGTGGGACGCAAATATAAAAGTGGGACGAAAATTGTCCATGCTTTAAGTCGAGGGGGAATGAGTATGATCCAGCAGCTGATTCAAGTTCAGAAGCAAATCGTTCCCGACATGCTCGATACGCTCCGACATCGTTACGATATCTTACATTATGTCCGTTTGATGCAGCCGATCGGCCGCAGGACATTGGCCACAAGCCTCGGGCTGACGGAACGAATCCTAAGACGAGAAGTCGACTTCTTGAAAGACCAAGGTCTATTGATGGTCGCTACTCAAGGTATTTCCCTTACGGAATCGGGCCGAAACGTTCTCCGGGACTTGCACGAGGTCATGGGAGAGATCCTAGGCATCTCGGAAGTCGCACGAGAACTCGAGCGCAAACTAGGCGTTCGCCAAGTCGTCATCGTACCGGGTGATTCCGACGAGACGTTCTGGGTCCAGCGAGATATCGGTCGGGCCGCCGTCACGCAACTGAAAGCGCGACTGGCACCGGACGACAATATCATCGCGGTCACAGGCGGGACGACGATGGCATCGGTTGCGGCCATGATGTCGCCCGATAAAAAAGAACGGCCGATGCATTTCGTGCCAGCACGCGGCGGACTCGGAGAAACGCTCGAGTTACAGGCGAACACCGTCTGTTCTCGGATGGCCGACCGGGCCCATGCCGACTATCATTTACTCCACATTCCGGACGAGGTATCGCAAGAGACGTTCGAGCGGATGGTGGAGGAACCTAGCATTAAAAATGTACTGGAAATGATTAGAGCGGCGCGAATTGTGGTACATGGAATTGGTGAGGCGGAAACGATGGCGAAACGCCGTCATGCGTCACCAGAGCATTTGCGGATGATCGAACGGCACGATGCCGTCGCCGAAGCGTTCGGATATTATTTCAACGCGGAAGGTGAAATCGTGCACCGGGTCAAGACGGTCGGGATTCAATTGGAGGAGCTCGACGACATGGACACCGTCATCGCTGTCGCCGGAGGAAAGTCGAAGGCACAGGCGATCGCCGCATATGCGAAACACACGCCGAACATCATCCTCGTCACAGACGAAGGTGCGGCGACAGAATTATTAACTCGTTATTAAAGAGTTGACCCCCGTTGGCTCTTCAATAAATAGCTTCTACCCTAAGGAGGAAATTAACTATGGCAGTAAAAGTTGGTATTAACGGATTTGGACGTATTGGTCGTTTGGCATTCCGCGAGATCATCAAAAACGAAGGAATCGAAGTTGTTGCAATCAACGACTTGACTGACACGAAGATGCTTGCTCACCTTCTCAAGTACGACACGACTCAAGGTCGTTTCGACGGAGACGTTGAAGTACACGACGATCACTTCCTCGTAAACGGCGAGAAAGTCATCACACTTGCTAACCGTAACCCAGAAGAACTTCCATGGGGCGAGCTCGGTGTTGACATCGTACTCGAATGTACTGGATTCTTCACAGACAAAGAAAAAGCGGAGCTTCACTTGAAAGCTGGCGCGAAAAAAGTTGTCATCTCGGCTCCAGCTACAGGTGATATGAAGACTGTCGTTTATAACACAAACCACGACATCCTCGATGGTACAGAGACAGTAATCTCTGGTGCTTCATGTACGACAAACTGCTTGGCGCCAATGGCTAAAGTTCTCCAAGACCAGTTCGGAATCATCGAAGGTCTTATGACAACAATCCACGCTTACACAGGCGACCAAAACACGCTTGACGCTCCACACCCGAAAGGCGACTTCCGTCGTGCGCGTGCGGCAGCAGCTAACATCGTACCGAACACAACTGGTGCGGCTAAAGCAATCGGCCTCGTTATCCCAGAACTTCAAGGTAAACTTGACGGTGCGGCACAACGTGTACCAGTTGCTACAGGTTCACTCACAGAGCTCGTAACAGTTCTTGAGAAAACTGTATCTGTTGACGAAATCAACGCAGCAATGAAAGCAGCAGCGAACGAGTCTTACGGTTACACTGAAGACGAAATCGTATCTTCTGACATCGTCGGAATCACTTACGGTTCACTCTTCGATGCAACACAAACTAAAGTAATGACAGTTGGCGACAAGCAACTCGTTAAGACAGTTTCTTGGTACGACAACGAAATGTCTTACACTGCACAATTGGTTCGCACACTCAAGCACTTCGCTGAAATCGCGAAGTAAGTTCGTGAACTAAATAGAATCAAATAGGAGCGGAAACAAGAGATTGTTCTCCGCTCTATTTATGAAATTGACACGCACGACATATGGAGGCGAAGGTTATGAACAAACAGTCTATTCGTGACATCGATGTAAAAGGGAAACGCGTCTTTTGCCGCGTTGACTTCAACGTTCCACTCAAAGATGGCGTCATTCAAGATGAAACGCGGATTCAAGCGGCACTTCCAACGATCAAGCACTTGATCGACGGCGGCGCGAAAGTCATTTTGGCGAGCCACCTCGGCCGTCCAAAAGGCGAGAAGAACCTCGAGTTCTCACTCGCACCGGTCGCTACACGTCTCGCTGAACTTCTCGGCAAAGAAGTACCCCTCGTCGAAGAGGCGTACGGTCCAGTCGCAGAAGAAGCCGTTTCAAAACTTGGTGAAGGTGACGTCGTCGTTCTCGAGAACGTCCGTTTCTACCCTGGTGAAACGAAAAACGATCCAGAACTCGCGAAAGGTTTCGCGGCACTCGCTGATATCTTCGTCAACGACGCGTTCGGTGCGGCTCACCGTGCCCACGCTTCGACAGAAGGCATCGCGCACCACGTCGACCACGCGGTTGCTGGTTTCTTGATGGAGAAAGAACTTGAAGTCCTCGGCAAGGCACTCTCGAATCCAGACCGTCCGTTCACGGCGATTATCGGCGGATCGAAAGTTGCTGACAAGATTGGGGTCATCGACCACCTTCTTGACATCGTTGACACACTCATCATCGGTGGCGGTCTCTCGTACACGTTCTCGAAAGCACTCGGGCACGAAGTCGGAACGTCACTCCTTGAAGAAGACAAGCTCGACCTCGCTCGTCAATTCATGAAAAAAGCAGAAGACAAAGGCGTGAAGTTCTTGATGCCGGTCGACTGTGTCATTGCGAAAGAATTCGGCGAAGAGACATACGTCGGACCAGTCGATATCGACTCGATCCCTGCGGATCACATGGGTCTTGATATCGGACCGAAGACAGTCGAAATTTACGCGGAAGCGATTCGCGAATCGAAACTTGTCGTTTGGAACGGACCGATGGGCGTATTCGAACTCGATAAGTACGCTAACGGAACGAAAGGTGTCGCTCAAGCACTCGCAGACAGCGACGCATACTCAATCATCGGTGGTGGTGACTCAGCCGCGGCAGCAGCCAAGTTCGGCCTTGCTGACCAAATGAGCCACATCTCGACTGGTGGCGGCGCTTCACTCGAATTCATGGAAGGCAAGAAACTTCCAGGCGTCGAAGCGTTGAACGACAAGTAAAACAGAGGAGGGTTATCGATGCGTAAACCGATTATTGCAGGTAACTGGAAAATGAACAAAACACTCTCGGAAGCCGTCGCTTTCGTAGAGGAAGTTAAAAACAATATCCCGTCAACGGACAAAGTTGACGCGGCGATTGGTGCACCAGCAGTATTCTTGGCCCCAATGGTAGAAGCGGCTAAAGGATCGAACTTGAAACTCAGTGCACAAAACATGTACGACAAAGACAGCGGGGCATACACAGGCGAAATCAGCCCGGCCATGGTCGCTGACCTCGGCGTGACATATGTCATCCTTGGACACTCAGAGCGTCGCGAATACTTCGGCGAATCAGATGCATTCATCAACAGCAAAACGAAAAAAGCGTTCGAACACGGTCTTACGCCAATCGTTTGTGTCGGTGAGACATTGGAAGAGCGCGAAGGCGGCAAGTTCGAAGAAGTCATCAAGACGCAAGTCGAAGGTGGCCTCGCGGACCTCTCAGCTGACCAAGTCAAACAACTCGTCATCGCGTATGAGCCAGTTTGGGCAATCGGCACTGGTAAATCAGCGGACGAAGCAGATGCGCAAAGCTCATGCAAATATGTTCGTGACGTGGTAAAAGGTCTTTACGGTGAAGACGTGGCGGCTGCGGTTCGCATCCAATACGGCGGTTCTGTAAAACCTGAGAACATCAAGGAGTATATGGCACAAGAAGACATCGACGGCGCACTCGTCGGCGGTGCTTCACTTGAAGCTGCTTCGTTCCTCAAGTTGTTGGAGGCGATTTAAATGGCAAGACCAGTCGCCCTCATCATCTTGGATGGTTTTGGAATGCGGAACGAGACGTTCGGTAATGCGGTCGCTGCGGCGAACAAACCGAACTTCGACCGCTTCTGGGAGCAGTATCCACATACGCTCTTGAACGCGAAAGGCGAGTACGTCGGCCTTCCGGAAGGTCAGATGGGGAACTCGGAAGTCGGTCACTTGAACATCGGTGCCGGCCGGGTCGTCTATCAGTCACTTTCACGCGTCAACAACGCCATCAAAGACCGTTCACTCTTCGACCGCCAAGCGATGAATCACTTGGCCGGACATGTGAAAAAGTATGATTCGAGCCTCCACATCATGGGCCTCGTCTCAGACGGTGGGATTCACTCTCACATCAACCACATGTACGCCATCGTCGAGTTCGCAAAACTCCACGGCATTGAAAAAGTTTACATTCACGCTTTCACGGACGGCCGTGACTGTGATCCGAAATCAGGCGCTGGCTTCCTCGAACAGACGGAAGCGAAGCTCGCTGAACTCGGACTCGGTCAAGTCGCTAGCGTGTCTGGACGTTACTATGCCATGGACCGCGACAACCGTTGGGAACGCGTCGAGAAAGTATACGACGTGCTCGTCAACGCGAAAGGCGAAGTCGGCACGAATGCAGTCGACGTTCTTAAACAGTCGTATGCAGACGGCTTGACGGATGAATTCGTCTTACCGACGGTCATCGAAAAAGACGGTCAGCCGATTGCGACGATTAAAGACAACGACGCAATCATGTTCTTCAACTTCCGTCCGGACCGGGCGATCGAACTTGCGAAAGTGTTCAAAGAGAAGACCGGCTTCAAAGGCTTCGAACTTTCGAGCGCACATCCAGAGAACATCTTGCTCGTCTCGATGACGAAATTCTCGGATGAAATCGACACGGATATCGTCTTCCCACCAGAAGATTTGAAAAACACGCTCGGTGAGACTCTCGCCGCGCAAGGGTACAAACAGCTCCGCGCTGCGGAAACTGAGAAATACCCGCACGTCACGTTCTTCTTGAACGGACAACAAGAAACACCGTTCGAAGGTGAAGATCGTTTCCTCGTACCGTCACCAAAAGTGGCGACGTACGACTTGAAGCCGGAAATGAGCGCATACGAGCTCACGGAAGGTCTTCTCGAACGCATCGAATCGGACACGTATGACGCGTATATCATCAACTACGCGAACCCGGACATGGTCGGCCATTCCGGTATGCTCGAACCGACGAAGAAAGCTGTCGAAGTTGTCGACGAATGCCTCGGTAAAGTAGTGGACGCACTCATTGCCAAAGGCGGCGCGGCGATCATCACGGCGGACCACGGGAACGCTGACCTTGTCACGAACCCGGACGGCTCACCGATGACAGCCCACACGACGGAACCAGTACCATGTATCGTCACGAAAGAAGGGGTGGAACTGAAACCAGTTCTAGAAGGCGCTTTGTGCGACCTCGCCCCGACGCTCCTTCACCTTCTCGGTGGAGAGCAACCGGCAGAAATGACCGGCACATCAATCGTCACGAAGTAACTCAAATAACTTTCCAAACAAAAAGGAGCGAATTTTCATGTCAATGATTACAGAAATTTACGCACGCGAGATTTTGGATTCACGCGGTAACCCAACAATCGAAGTAGAAGTCTTCACAGAAGACGGCGGTTTCGGCCGTGCCCTCGTCCCATCAGGCGCATCAACTGGTGAGCACGAAGCAGTTGAACTCCGTGATGGCGACAAGTCACGTTACCTTGGTAAAGGCGTACTCAAAGCCGTTGCTAACGTAAACGACACAATCGCACCAGAACTCATCGGCTACGATGTATTCGACCAAAACGCACTCGATAAGAAAATGATCGAGCTCGACGGTACGAAAAACAAAGGTAAACTCGGCGCAAACGCAATCCTTGGTGTCTCTATGGCAGCAGCACACGCAGCAGCAGACGAGCTCGGCCTTCCACTTTACACGTACCTCGGTGGATTCAACGCGAAGACGCTTCCAACTCCAATGATGAACATCATCAACGGTGGTTCGCACGCTGACAACAACGTTGACTTCCAAGAGTTCATGATCATGCCTGTTGGCGCGCCAACGTTCCGCGAAGCACTCCGCATGGGTGCAGAAGTATTCCACGCCCTCAAATCAGTTCTTTCTGGTATGGGTCTTAACACAGCTGTCGGTGACGAAGGTGGTTTCGCACCAAACCTTAAGTCTAACGAAGAAGCGATCACAGTTATCCTTGAAGCGATCGAAAAAGCTGGTTACAAAGCTGGCGAAGACATCTACCTCGCAATGGACGTTGCGTCTTCTGAGTTCTACGACAAGTCAACTGGCAAGTACGAACTCGCTGGCGAAGGCAAGTCAATGACAACTGCTGAGCTCGTAGACTTCTACGCTGAGCTCGTAAGCAAGTACCCAATCATCTCAATCGAAGACGGTTGCGACGAAAACGACTGGGACGGCTTCAAATTGCTCACTGACAAAATCGGTGACAAAGTTCAGCTCGTTGGGGATGACCTCTTCGTAACGAACACTGAGAAATTGGCTGAAGGTATCGAAAAAGGAATCTCGAACTCGATCCTCATCAAAGTTAACCAAATCGGTACGCTCACAGAAACATTCGACGCGATCGAAATGGCTAAAAAAGCTGGTTACACAGCTGTTATCTCACACCGTTCTGGTGAAACAGAAGATGCGACGATCGCGGACATCGCTGTTGCGACAAACGCTGGTCAAATCAAAACTGGTTCGCTCTCGCGTACAGACCGTATCGCGAAGTACAACCAACTTCTCCGCATCGAAGACATGCTCGGCGATGTAGCGAAATACGACGGTATCAAGTCGTTCTACAACCTCAAAAAATAATTGATTGTTTCAGGTCCGCTCGTGCGGGCCTGTTTTTTTTTGTTGGTGGATCAGACGTTCATCAGACGGTGGGACGCTTTCCTGGGGTGATGCGGATGCCTCCGCAGCGCATGCGCGCTTTACGGGGTCATCCTTGCATCACTCTCCCCAAGGAGTCGCCCACCGTCTGATTCAGTCGCGCGCCAATCTATCGTCTTGCAGGATTCGACAATGGGTGTATGTATATTCCGAGATTCGCCTGTCCGCGCGGCAGCGATGCTTTCTGCAGGGAATCTACAGTGCCGCTTGGACGGGGCGCGAACGCTCTGTGTCGAGCTTCCTCGTCATCGACACCCCGTGTTGCTGTATACTGAACGTGACTGATGAAGAATGGGGGGATTGGATGGACCAATCACATGAACAAGAAAAAAGGTTGAGTGGCGGGAACGTGTCGACCGTCTATAAAAAGGGGAATCATGTCTATCGTACGTTGAAAGACGGCAGTGAACACGTCCATCGATTGTTAACGCACTTAGAGGCGAAGGGGATATCGGGCGTTCCGCGATTTGTCGGGGTGGATGGTCAGGGCCGGGAGATTTTGACGTATCTCGAAGGGGAGACGGCCGATTATCCGTTGAAAGCCTATATGTGGTCCGATGAGGCGATTCAGGATGCCGCTCGGCTGATGCGCCGGCTGCATGACGCGACCTTGGATGTCGAGTGGCCGTCTGACTGGCAACCGCTCGACCATACGCCAGCACCGTTTGAAGTGATTTGCCACAACGACTTCGCCGTCTACAATACGATTTTCCATGACGGGAAAGTGGCAGGGGTCATCGACTTTGATTTGGCGGCGCCCGGACCACGAGCCTGGGATATCGTTTATGCCCTTTATACGTTCGTTCCGCTCAGCCGGCGTCATCAAGCCGAGTCGGGTGAGGTCGTTCACTATGAGGCGGAGCGCGATGATGGGACGTACAAACGACGAGTCGCGCTCTTCTTGAAAGCATACGGCTGGGAAGGGTCGACAACAGAGTTACTGACGATGTTGCTGTTACGAATCGATGCGCTCTGTCGATTGATGAAACGGAGAGCTTCGGAAGGGGATGCGGCGTTCCAACACATGATCGATGAAGGGCACTATGACCATTATCAAGAAGAGTACCGGTTCATCGAGGTGCACGGACGGAAGTGGTTCTAAGAAAGGTTTGAGACGAACGCTTGTCGAGTGCTCATTCCGGGAATAGACTAGTGTAGGTAAAAGGAGGCGTTCGTCATGATGATCAGCGGTTTTCTCCTTCTTCTCATCGCGCTCGGTGTCGGCGGTTGGTTCCTGTACAAGTATATGGACGACCGGAAATGGTCGTGACGTATGTCACGGCCGTTTTTTTGTGTGCGTGAACGCTAGGAAATTGGGTATAATCATCAGATACAGCATAAAAAAGGAGAGACGTCCATGACACGCGTACGGAAAGCCATCATCCCGGCCGCCGGGCTCGGCACCCGCTTCTTGCCGGCGACGAAAGCGATGCCGAAAGAGATGCTCCCGATCGTCAACAAACCGACGATCCAATTTATCGTGGAAGAAGCCGTCGCTTCCGGCATCGAGGACATCATCATCGTGACCGGGAAGAACAAGCGCGCCATCGAGGACCATTTCGACCGGGCCATCGAACTCGAACAGAACCTCGAGTCAAAAGGCAAGACCGAACTCCTCGAGTCGGTGCGCCACTCATCGAACCTCGCCAATATCCACTACATACGGCAACAAGAGCCGAAAGGGCTCGGTCACGCGATTTGGTGTGCCCGCAAGTTCATCGGCGACGAACCGTTCGCCGTCCTGCTCGGGGACGATATCATCGAGGCGGACGTGCCGGCGACGAAGCAATTGATTGACCAGTACGAGCAGTATGAGCGTTCGATTATCGGGGTACAGCGCGTCCCGTATGAAATGACGAATCGATATGGTATAATTGACCCGCTTGCCGTCGAAGGGAAGCTGATCCCGGTCCGGACGTTCGTTGAGAAACCGGCCGTCGGAGAAGCCCCATCGAACCTCGCCATCCTCGGCCGCTACATTTTGACGCCGGACGTCTTCGAGGCGTTGTCGGCGCAAGAAATCGGGACGGGCGGCGAGATCCAACTGACGGACGCCATCGCCCGCTTGAACGAGGTGGAGACCGTCTTCGCCTATGAATTTGACGGGCGTCGCTATGACGTTGGGGAACCGATCGGCTTCATCGAAGCGACGATTGCCCATGCGCTCTGCGACCCAGATTTAAAAGCCAACGTCCACACGCTCTTGAAGCGCTTCGTGGACGAACTCGAACAACAGTAAGGTGTGTTATTTTTGAAAACAATGTTAATGGTCTGTCAAAACTATTATCCGGAAATCGGCAGTGCCGGTAACCGGATGCAAAATATTACGCATCTCATGAAAGAACGCGGTTACGAGGTGGAGGTCATCACGGCCGCCCCGTCGTATCCGAACTTCAACTTGTATAAAGACGACCGCTTCTGGAACGATAAGGCGCTCAACAACCAGCCGTTCATCAAGCGTCTCATCACGAAGAAACGCAAGCATACGTCGAACATGGTGAGCCGGCTCGCTTTGTTTTTGGAACAGATGATTAAAGGCGTCGCTGCCGTCCAAAAGCTCGACTCGAAACCGGATGTCGTCTTTGCGACGACCCCGTCTTTTTTTATGGCGTTCGTCGGTGTGTATGCGAAACGGAAGTATGGCGTGCCGTTCATCTTGGACGTCCGTGACCTCTGGCCGGAGTCGGTGAAAGGCGTCGGCGTGTTCAAACATGACTGGATGCTCGCCCCGGCGTTTTGGTTTGAGAAGCGGCTGTATAAGGCGGCCGATGAAATCATCATCAACTCGGAAGGGTTCCGTAGCTATTTGCGTCAACGTGGTGTCGACAACGAGATGATTCATTACATGCCGAACTCGATTCGTGAGAGCGAGCGCAACCTCGAGCGGACCGTCCCTGAGGACGACCGGATGGAGATTCTGTACGCCGGGAACATGGGCCTCGCCCAAGATGTATCGCTCTTGCTCGAGCTTGCGGAGCGGTTCCGTGACGAGCCGCGCGTCCATTTCAAATTGATTGGCTACGGATACCGGAAGAACGAGTTGAAAGACATGATTAAAGCCCGCGGTTTCAAGAACTTCCTCTTCCTCGAGGCGATGCCTCGGACGGAGGCGTTCCAAGCCATCAAGAACGCGGACGTCGCGTTCGTCAGCTTGATTGAGCAAGAAGTGTTCGATACGGTCATCCCGGGCAAATTGATTGATTATATGGCGGTCGGTAAACCGATCGTCGCGGCGGTGTCAGGCCATGCGGCGAATGTCATCGAAGCGGCCGAGGTCGGTTACGTGTCACGGAAGCGCGACATCAACGAGATCGAGCTCATGCTCCGGAAACTGCTCGAACGTCCCGACTTGCGCGAGAAGTACGGCGTGAACGGAATCCGTTATGTGAAAGACAATCTGTGTTGGGAAAACAATATACACGTCCTCGAAGGCGTGGTAGAAAAAGTAACGATGGAGGAAACACGATGAAGTCAGTATGTATGTTTGTATGGAACCATTTTACGAATGATGCGCGCGTCTTGCGCGAATGCTCGGCACTCGCCGAGGCGGGCTATGAAGTCGATTTGATCGCGCTCCAAGACCCGAAAAATCCGTCGCTCCCGAAAGAAGAGATGCGTCCGGAAGGCTTCCGCGTCATCCGCGTCAAACGGCAGCCGTCGATTCTCGCCAACGGGATGAAGGCGCTCAAAACGGCCCGCACATGGGTCAGCGCGAAGAAGACGCGTCAACTCGGGGCCGGACTCGTCGGCGCGGGACTGCTCGTCCTCGCACCACTGACGATGATCGGACTCGGTGCGGCAGCGGGTGCGATTTTGTTCCCACCGGTGCGTAAAAACATCGTCAACGCGAGCGCGATGCTCGAGATGGTGTTCACTTCGACGAAGAAGTCGTACGATTTCTATCACGCCAACGACTTGAACACGCTCCCGCAGGCGTTGATTGCCGGGAAACTCGTCAACAAAGGCAAAATCGTCTACGATTCGCATGAAGTCCAGACGGACCGGACCGGTTACGGCTACATCCAAAGTAACCTCGAAGGCTGGCTCTTGCCGTACGTCGACTCGATGATGGTCGAGAACCACACGCGCGCGGCGCACAACGAGGAACTCTACGGCTTCTATCCGTACGTGCTCCACAACTATCCGTTCTATCGTCCGCTCGACTTCACGCTCCGCAAAGACTTGCATGAGCTCCTCGAGCTTCCGAAAGAGGAAAAGATCCTCTTGTATCAAGGCGGCATCCAAGCCGGCCGCGGACTCGAGCAACTCATCCTCGCCGTCAAGGACTTCAACGAAGGCACGCTCGTCATGATCGGGGACGGGAAACTGAAGCCGGTGATCAAACAGATGATCGAGGACGAGGGCGTCAGAGACCGCGTCAAGATGATTGACAAAGTACCGGTCGAGGCGTTACCGTACTATACGATGAACGCGTATCTCGGTTTCCAAGTGTTGAACAACGTCTGCTTCAACCACTACTCGGCGTCATCGAACAAGCTGTTCGAATATTTGATGGCCGAAGTACCGGTCGTGTCATGTGACTTCCCGGAAATCGAACGGGTCGTCGCCGGCAACGACGTCGGTGTCGTCGTCGATTCGCACGACCCACAATCAATCGCCGAAGGCGTCAACCGCCTGCTCGACGACCAAGCACTCTACGCCCGTGTCAAAGAAAACACGAAGACGGCGCGTGAGCAATATAACTGGGATTTGGAAAAAGAGGCACTCTTGAACGTCTACACGAACGTCGTGGACCGCAAGTTGCCGATTATGAAAGACGGTGCGCCAAAGCCAGTTCAACAGTAAGACTTAGACTGCGGCTTTGTGCCGCGGTCTTTTTTATATGGAAGGGGGACAACCAATGAAACGTCAACAACAACATCTATTGCGTCAACAAGTCTGGAAGAAACTCCAATCGATTTCCTTGAAGGATATCGCCTGGATCGTCGCCGGCTCATTCATTCTCGCGTTCGGGGTAAACTACTTCACCGTCCCAAACGACTTCTCGGAAGGCGGCCTACTCGGGGTCACCATCATCCTGTATTACATGTTCGGCTGGGACCTCGGGGTCACGTCGATTATCGGGAACGGGATTTTATTCATCGTCGGTTATAAGCTGCTCGACCGCCGGACGATGGTCTATTCGGTCGTCGCTGTCATCGCGACGTCGTTCTTCCTCAGCTTGACCCACGACTGGGGCAGCCCAGCCGAGGACAAACTGCTCGCGGCCGTGTACGCCGGAATCATGATCGGGGTCGGCATCGGCATGGTGCTCCGCGTCGGCGGGACGACCGGGGGCGGGGTCATCATCGCCCGGCTCATGGAGCGCTATTTGCATATGAGCGTCGCCGTGTCGATGTTCATCATCGATGCCATCGTCGTCGGGGCGTCAGGCTTCATCCTCGGGGAGCAAGTCGTGCTCTATACGTTGATCGCCATCATCATCGGCTCGTGGGTCATCGACCTCGTCGCAGAAGGGCTCAACATCCGCAAGGCCGTCACGATCATCAGCGACAAGCAAGAAGAGCTCGCTGTCGTGTTGACGGAGACGCTCGGCCGCTCGGCGACGATTATTCACGGTCACGGCTACTATACGAAGCAAGATAAGAACATGCTCTATATGATCGTCGACAAGCGCCAAGTAGGTCCACTCAAGAAAATCGTCGAAGTGACAGACCCACGTGCCTTCGTCGTCATTCACCAAGTGAAAGAGGTCATCGGGGAAGGGTTCAGCTACCCGTCCCGATAATTTGAAAGCTGGTGTTTTGACGCCAACTTCTATATAATAAGAAGCGTGTAAAAAGAAGGAGGAACTGACTACTATGCAAACGATCGCTACAATCAGCCTACTCGTCGTGGCTGTTTTATTGATTGTCGTCGTACTGCTCATGTCAGGTCGGTCGCAAGGTCTTGGGGCGATTGCAGGTGGCGCGGAGCAGTTGTTCGGCCGCCAGAAAGCGCGCGGCTTCGACGCTGTTTTGAACCGAACTGCAGCTGTACTAGGCACATTGTTTTTCATTTTAGGATTACTAGTCGCATCACTATGATGAAAGGCTGATCGTTCTCGATTTTCACGTGAGGCGGTCGGCTTTTGTTTTTTTCAATTATTTTTTGGGAATAATGGATTGTATGAGGAGATGACGTTAGCAATGAAGATTACAGCACCGAAACCGTTCTTCTTTGAAGGCGGACCACGTGCCGTGTTGATGTTACATGGCTTTACCGGATCGAGCGCGGATGTCCGCATGCTCGGTCGTTTCCTGCAAAAAGAAGGCTATACGTGTATGGGTCCCCAGTACCGGGGCCATGCCGTCCCGCCGGAAGAATTGCTTCAGTACGGACCGGCGGACTGGTGGGAGGACGTCTTGAACGCCTATCAGTCGTTGAAAGAGAAAGGCTATGAGGAGATTGCCGTCTGTGGCCTCTCGCTCGGCGGCGTCATGTCGCTTCGCCTCGCTTCACAGGAGAACGTCAAAGGCGTCATCCCGATGTGCGCCCCGACTGGAATCGATGCCGAGGATCGGTTATACAAAGGAGTCAAAGCCTACGCTCGAGAATATAAATCTCGAGAAGACAAATCACCTGAACAGATCGAACAGGAGATGGCGGACTTCAAACCGATGCCGACGCTCAAAGATCTCCGTGCCTTCGTCCGTGACACGACGACAAAACTCGAAGATATTTTTGTCCCGGCGCTCGTCGTCCAAGGGGCGAAAGATCAAATGGTCGATCCTGAATCTGCACACGAAATTTACGAGGCGATTAACGCGTTCCAAAAAGAACTGCTCATGTATGAGGAGTCGGGACACGTGATCACGCTCGATAAAGAAAAAGAGAAACTGCACCAGGACGTGCTCGATTTTCTCGAAACGTTAGACTGGTCAGTTTGAAAAAGGAGGTGTCACGTTGAATTTACGTGACCAACTACTAGAAATTATCCAAGCCAGTGATAAAGCACTGACAGTGGACCAGTTGACTGAGCGTCTTGCGCTCGAGTCGACGGATGCCTTTAAAGAACTCATCCGCACCTTGAACACCCTCGAAGAAGAGGGCTTAATCGGCCGCACACGGACGAACCGTTACGGGACGCTCGCCGTGCTCGGCCAAGCAGCGGGAATCATCTCGATTCACCAACGCGGCTTCGGCTTCTTATCGGTCGAAGGCGAGACGGAGGACGTGTTCCTTCCGCCCGACCAATTGAAAGACGTCTACCACGGGGACACGATCCTCGTCAAAAAACGCGAGGACAACCGCGGCAAGACCGAGGGCGTGCTCCTCAAAGTCTTGAAGCGCGGCTTGTCAGAGTTCGTCGGGACGTATACGCTCCCGAGCGGACGCCTCGACCAGTTCGCCTTCATCGAGCCGGATGACAAGCGCATCAACTTCTGGCCGGTCGTCAACCCGGACAAATCGCTCGGTGCCGTCGATGGCCATAAAGTCGTCGTTCGCATCACGAAATATCCGGACGGACGTTTCGCCGGAGCGTGTGACGTCGTCCGCATCATCGGACACAAGAACGACCCAGGCGTCGACATCTTGTCGATCGTCTATAAGCACGGCATCCCGACGGAGTTCCCGGAAGATGTCATCGACCAGGCGAACGCCGTGCCGGACGAGGCCGACGAGAAAGACTTCATGGGCCGTGTCGACCTTCGTAACGAGACGATCTTCACGATTGACGGCGAAGACGCGAAAGACTTGGACGATGCCGTCCACGTCAAGAAACTCGACAACGGCAACTATGAGCTCGGCGTCCATATCGCCGACGTGTCACACTACGTGACGGAAGGGTCACCGCTCGACGTCGAAGCGTTCGAACGGGGGACGAGTGTGTATCTCGTCGACCGCGTCATCCCGATGTTGCCGCACCGTCTCTCGAACGGAATCTGTTCGCTCAACCCGCACGTCAACCGTTTGACGCTCAGCTGTGTCATGGAGATTTCCCCGCAAAACGGGAAGGTCGTCAACCATGAGCTGTTCCCGAGTGTCATCAAGACGACGGAGCGGATGACGTATACGAACGTCCGTGAAATCATCGAACGCGATGACGAAGCGACGCTCGAACGGTACGAGCCGTACATCCCGTTGTTCGACCTGATGGCCGAACTCGCGGAAGTGCTCCGCACGCGCCGTAACTCGCGTGGTGCCATCAACTTCGATTTCGCCGAAGCGAAAGTCGTCGTCGATGAGGAAGGCAAACCAGCCGACATCGTCTTGCGTCCACGCTCGGTCGCCGAGAAGTTGATTGAGGAGTTCATGCTCGCGGCCAACGAGACGGTCGCCGAACACTTCCACAAGATGGACGTGCCGTTCATCTATCGTGTCCACGATAACCCGAAACCGGACAAGCTCGATTTCTTCTTCGATTTCGTCGCGAACTTCGGCGTGCATATCGAACGGTTCAAAGGCCAGAAGGTCGAACCGAAGACCCTTCAGAAGATTTTGAAGGCGATCTCGGGCGAACCGGAAGAGCCGGTCATCAGCACGATCATGCTCCGTTCAATGCAACAGGCGAAGTACGATGACGTCTCGCTCGGTCACTTCGGCCTCGCGACCGACTTCTATACGCACTTCACCTCGCCGATCCGTCGATACCCGGACTTGATCGTCCACCGTCTCATGCGCACGTACGTTTTCAACGGTGATGTGTCTGAGAAGACGATCGCCAAGTATGAGGACCGTCTCGACTCGATCGCCGAACAGGCTTCGAAACGCGAGCGTCGTTCGGTCGATGCCGAACGCGAGACGCAATCCTTGAAGAAAGCCGAGTACATGGAATCACGTCTCGGTGAAGAGTTCGACGGCGTCGTCAGCGGTGTCACGAACTTCGGAATGTTCATCGAGCTCCCGAACACGATTGAAGGACTCGTTCGTCTCCAGTCGATGGATGACTACTACCACTTCGACGAGTCGCAGCTCATGTTGCTCGGCGAGCGGACGAAACGTCAGTTCCGCATTGGTGACGCGGTGCGCGTCAAGGTCGACGCCGTCAACTTGGACGAGCGCACGATCGACTTCACCGTCGTCGGCATGCCGAAACGGGAACAGTCGCGCCGTCGCCAACCGACGACGATTAAAGCGACGGAAGGTCGTCCAAAGAAAGACGACAAAAAAGGCCGCGGCCGTGACGACAAACGTCCGAAGCGCGGCAAGCCGGGTAAACCAGGGAAACCAGGTCAAGCCGGCAAACCGTCCAAACCAGGCGAGAAGCCGAAGACGTCGCAAGGACGCTCGGCACTCGACTTGAAGAAGAAAGACGGTCAAAAACGAACAGGCGACGCCAAACGCGGAGCGAAGAAGCGTCGTTGATGGGAGGGGGCGACCCCTCCTCCATATTGAAGTAAAGGACTGAATGTCTATGGCCAAGAAGAAAGATTCGAACGCGCTCGCGCAAAACCGAAAAGCGTCCTTCGATTATGCGATTGAAGATACGATTGAAGCCGGCATGGTGTTGACGGGGACCGAGATTAAATCGGTGCGGCAGTCAAAAATCAATATCGCCGACGCGTATGTCCGCTTTGACGGTGGCGAGGCGACACTTCATAACTGTCATATCAGCCCGTTCGAGCAAGGGAACCGGTTCAACCATGAGCCGCTTCGTGTCCGAAAGCTATTGTTGCATAAGAAGCAAATCAATCAGCTCATCGGCGCGCAAGGCCGTGACGGGTATACGATCATCCCGCTCAAAGTGTATCTGAAGAACGGCTTCGCCAAATGTCTCCTCGGCATCGGGCGCGGGAAGAAGAAGTATGACAAGCGCGACGACTTGAAGAAGAAAGATGCGAAGCGCGATGTCGACCGGGCACTCCGGGACCGGCAAAAATACTGACAGCGAGACCTGATTGTGGTATAGTTGTTGTAGTACCAATTACCACCTCGGGGACGTTATGGATTCGACGGGGGTAGGTCGGTCGTATGTGGCGTGTCGAGGGGTCGGCCTCGTTAAAACGCAAACGCCTATAACTGGCAAAACTAACACACAACTCGCAGCAGCCTAAGTGCCCTGCGGATCCTGACATCCATCGCTTGTGTGGATGATTATCAGGGTCTCAAACTAAGCAAGCTACGCTTCAACCTCGCCGTCTGAGGGCGCGAAGAAGAGATGAACCAGACTGGATGCGACAACGCCTGTTTATCGGCAGTGTCACATTGAGATTCAATAGATAAACTACACACGTAGAAGCATGCGTTACGATGCCTTCGGACGCGGGTTCGACTCCCGCCGTCTCCATTTTTAAGCAGTCTGCAACGACTGCAATCAATGATTTTTAATGAAGACCTTCTAATTTCATTGAGATTAGAAGGTCTTTTGATTTTTATGGAACAACTCAATCACAATGAAATGAAAGCAGGTGAATCAAATGGGAAAATATCAATTAGATACGAAAAGTAAAGTGGCTGCTGCCAAGTATCAAGATGGCAAAAAACCAGCTATTTCGAATAAAAAAGATAAAATCAATCAGATTCGAGAAGCATATTTGCAGAAGCAACAAGAGAAGAAAGAAGCTGGGGAATGATCAGGAAACATTATAGCAAAAGGATTATTGAGTGTTTGCTCAATAATCCTTTCTTTGTGAATGGACAACACCATTATTTGGACTTTTAAACGGAATCAAAGGATTGAATATTGCTTTGTTGAATATATACTATGAGCTGTTTTTGAAAAAACGTCACGAGAATATATAACCATCATAGGAGGAATCCTCATGTCAAAAAAATCTACGGAATTAATTATCAATGGAGTCAAGAAGTATGGTCCAACAGTCGGAAAACTAGTTCTTGAACATAAAAAAGAAATTGTTGGAGCAATTGGTGCACTAGGTGTAACGGAACGACTCAAAAAGCGTACGGATAAAAAATCGAGTCCTAAAGAACCGAAAGACAAAATCATGCATCCTAGAAAGAAACGATATCAGTATTTGTTAACTGATGTTATCCCTGCGTTGGACACTCGAAACCGAGCTGAGCTGTTCCAATATAAGTTGGAAGTTGAACAATATATTCAACAAATTAAGCATAAGCAAGAACAAGACAGCATCATCAAAAAACATATTCATGAGAGTCGTGTAAAAGAGTGGTCTGCAATTCTCTTTCAAATTGTGAGCCAGATGACTGTAAAAGATTATATGGAGTATCTAAAGCTCTTTAACAATCCTGATTATCAAAGTGAGTACTTTAAAGACTTTGAAGGAGATGTTGAGAAATTTAAAAAGCTAAATACTGTCGAACAGTATGATACGTTAGTCCATTATATCCATGAAAAAACAAATATCGATATAGAACAAATCAAAAAAGAGTTTTCGGCTCCTGTTTGATTCACCTTGATCCGTTCTTGTTCCTCATTCGTTATAATCGATGATGTAACGAATGAGTGGGGGTGAGGTCATTGGGGTGGGATTTAAGTGTTGCTGAGGCAAAAAACGTCTACTTAACAGAAACTGACTTATGGCGCTATACACAACAATTTTTAATGAATGCGACACATACGACGACGTACAAGCATATGCTTATGAAGGCGTTGCTCGAATGCACGACCGAACTAAGTGATTCCGGTGTAGTGACGTTCCAGCAAATTTCAAGACACGTGACGAAGATGTATTGGAATTTGATTGTGAAACACGGATTGCGACAAGTGAATCAACTTGAGAAATTGAGCTCGGTCGAAAAAACGATGCTCACGTTTCAAGCGACACATGAAATTCCGTCCACTTGGAACTTTGATCGTCTGCCGGTTCAGCAGCAACAACAATTGATTCGAAACGTGAATCAGTTCTATAAGAAGTACGTGTACGGATCGTTCTATACCTCGTTCGAGGGAACCGTCTATTCATTCAATCGGAAAGAAGAGTGGGTCAAACTTGTGCCGAGCTACGTCATCTTTTTTGAGAAATATAAACGGGTCTTGATGAATGTTACGAATTATCAACTCGCCGTCTTTCTGGAAAAATACAATACACGCGAAGCGATGGAGCGAATCTTGAACAAAATCGAATTCGTCTCGGCTCGTCAATCGCTCGACGAGTTCAAACAAATTTTGCTGAGCCATGGTCATTCCGTCTGTTTTTATTGTATGAAGCCGCTCAAACAGATCCATGTCGACCATTTTATCCCGTGGTCTTACATACAGAATGATGTTCTATGGAATTTTGTCCTCGCTTGTCCGACTTGTAATACGAGCAAGAACAATCGGATGGCGAAGATTGATTATCTTTACGCTCTTCTGGAACGAAATCATGAGTTGCGCGTGGCAGAACAGATGGAGACATACAAAGAAACGAAATTGATTCACCTGTATGACTATGCGGTGCAGAATGGGTTTGAAGCCAATTGGGCACCGAGGGCATAGGTTTGTGGGATAGGTGATGTTCAAAAATTCGGGACCTTAGAAAACTAGAAACTCATTACCCTTAAAACTATACCTTTGAATAAAATAAACCCTTCCATAAATTGTCTGATACACTGATAGAAAGAAGCTGAGATACTTTTTTGGTGGTACATAGACGGTTTAGAGGAGGTATTGGTGTGGAGCGCTTTTGGAAATGGGCATTAATTGCGATTGGGGTGCTTGTCGTCGGGATGGGAGGCCTCGTTTTTGTGTTCAATCAGTCGATGAAGTCCGACCCCAATGAAGAAGCAAAAGCAATCCAACTCGCTGAGCCGTATGTAGCGGAGCGTTTCGACAATGCCGAATTGACGACAGAGGTCACGTTCGACAACATGGGAAATTTCCCGTTCGAATATGCGGCAACCGCAGTTGATTCCGTGACAGGGACCGAGTTTTTCGTTTATGCGGACGAGACGACAGGGGAAGTCGTCGACACGTTCCTGGCATCGAAATGGGAAGATGACGTGACGGATGTCATCGAGGATTCGGTCATGACGGCGTTTGGCCGCGATGTCACGTACGATGTTTTTTACGACGAAGTAGCCGTACGAGAACTCGACGCTTCGGCGGCGAACCCGCTCGCCTATAAAACAGCCGACGTCGTACCGACAATCCTGGTGACGATTCATCGGGAGCCAGCGTTAGGAGACGAGGTACTCGTCCGGACTTGGATGGCGGCGCTAAAAGAGAGCGACATGTTACGCCGTGCGGAAGTTCATGTCGACTATATCGCTAAAAACGGAGAAATTCTCAATGACGGGACCCCGTTAATTCTATCGTTCTAATGAAAAAACACTTTCTGCGAGCAGGAAGTGTTTTTGTTCAGTTTATCGTCACCACAAGTTAAACAAATCCGCTACAATCGCATCACTTCCGTCTTGGAACATGAACAAACCGAGTGCGATTAACAGACCGCCGATGACGAGGCTTCCGAAGCGTATCAGCCCGCTTGTGTTCTTTTTGAATAGGCCGCGAATCACGAGCCCTCCACCGATCAATAGCATCAAGAAATACCAAAACCCCATAGTCATTCCTCCTCCGCTTGTAGTTGGCTTTAGTTTACATATATTTTCCAGTACATACTGTAGGGCGCGGGACTGATTTAATCTCAGCCTAAGACGGGTACAGTACCTTTATGTGTAAATAAAGGGGAGAGTGACCACTATGCGGAAAACCATCGTCATCGCGGGCGCGAGCGGTTATATCGGCTCGAACGTGATGGACCATTTAAAAGAAGAATACGACATCATCGCCTTATCCCGCTCGACGAAGAACAAAGAAGACGAGGACCACATCACGTGGCGGTCGTGCGATTTGTTCTCGTATGAACAGACACGCGAGGCGTGCGAGGGAGCGGACTACGCCATGTTCCTCGTCCACTCGATGATTCCGGACGGCGGATTGACGCAGGCGACGTTCGAAGACATGGACGCGCTCATCGCCGATAACTTCGCCCGGGCGACGAAAGCGAATGACATCGAACAAATCGTCTACTTGAGCGGCATCATTCCGAAAGAATCGAAGACGTTGTCACGTCACTTGAAGAGCCGGCTCGAAGTCGAACGGATTCTTGGCGGCCAAGGCGTGCCGGTGACGACGATTCGGGCCGGGCTCATCATCGGTCCAGAAGGCTCGTCGTTCCCGATTCTCGCGAAGCTCGTCAAACGGTTACCGGTCATGATTCTCCCGAACTGGACGAAGACGGAGACGCACCCGATCGATTTGCGTGAAGCCGTCCAGGCGCTCATCTCAGTCGTCGGCGCCGAGGCGCTGTACGACCATCATATCGATATCGGTGGACCGGAAGTGATGACGTATCGCAAGATGATTGAAGACACGGCTGACGTCATGGGCAAACGCCGCGTCATGATCGACTTCCCATTCCCGACGATCAAATTGTCCCGCCTTTGGGTCATGGCCGTGACGGGTGAACCGAAAGATACTGTCTATCCGCTCGTCGAGAGCATGGGCCACGCCATGGTCGCGAAAGACACGACCGGCGTCAAACAAGGAGAGATCCCGTTCAAGGAAGCGGTGGAGCACGCACTCGAGGAAGAAGAGAAACAGAAATCTGGCGGCGGCAAGAAGAAAAAAGCACCGCAACAGTACACCGTCCGCTCGATTCAACGGTTCGGCCTGCCCGAGAACAAGTCGGCGCTTTGGATGGCCGACACGTATTTTGAGTGGCTCGGCCGGCTCGCGTATCCGCTCATCCAGACGACAAAAGAAGACGATGACTGGGAGATTTCGTTGCTTCGTCCATCACTCGTCGCGCTCCACCTGTCGCTCGAAGACGAGGCGACGGACGACATGGCGTCCTATTCAATCGACGGCGGCTTGTTCGCGAAGTTGAGTGAGGATGACAAGACCGGCCGGCTCGAGTTCAGACGGCTCCCGGAGTCAGAAGAAGGGCTCGTCGCCATCCACGAGTTCGTGCCGGCGCTGCCGTGGTGGTTCTATACGAAGACGCAGGCGAAAGCCCACCTCGTCGTCATGTGGCTGTTCGGCCGTCACGTCCGTCTGCTTGGGGAAGATGCGGACGAGGGTGACCAAGTCGTCGAAGCACCGACGAATTAACGAAGACGCATCCATCGCGATGCGTCTTTGTTTTGTCGATTATGTTAACGTTTTGCCGGAGTCGTTTACAAAGGGAAGGGACAGGCGTACACTGAACTCGTTTTCGACTGAATGGAAAGAAGGAATGCAAGAATGGACAACTTCATGACATCACGCCAAGGCTGGCAGAAAGACATCTCGGCCGGAATCACCGTCGGGGTCGTCGCCGTGCCGCTCGCGATGGCGTTCGCAATCGCCTCTGGCGTCGGACCGGTGTACGGCCTGTACACGGCCATCATCGCCGGCATCCTCGTCAGCCTGTTCGGGGGCTCGACGTTCCAAATCGCCGGACCGACCGGCGCCTTCATCCCGATCGTCTCGGGCGTCATGCTCGCGCACGGTTACGAAGGGTTGCTCGTGACGACGTTTTTCGCCGGGATCCTGTTGTTCCTTATGAGCGTGCTCCGCGTCGGACGACTGATCCGCTTCATGCCGCGGGCCGTCACCATCGGCTTCACGGCCGGGATTGCCGTCGTCATCTTCGTCGACCAGCTCGATGAACTGTTCGGCATCTCGTTTCAGAAGGCGCCGCACTTCCACGAGAATTTACTGAAGCTCGTGACGTCGTTACATGAAGCGAGTTTATGGCCTGTCTTCATTGCCGCCATCGGTTTCTTGACGCTCTGGCTCGTACCGAAACTGCCCGTGAAATTGCCGCTGTTATTGATGGCGATGCTCGTGCCGACGTTCGTCAGTCTCGTCGTCCCAGGAGAAGTCGCGACAATCGGCAGTGCCTATGGCGGTATCCCGAGCGGACTGCCTGACTTCAACTGGCTCGCCATCGACCTCGATTTGATTGCGACGCTACTTCCGTCGGCGTTCGCGATCGCCTTCCTCGGGGCGCTCGAGTCGCTATTGTCTGGTGCGGTCGCGGACGGCATGGCCGGCACGAAGATGAACCCGGACAAGGAACTGTTCGGGCAAGGGCTCGCCAACGTCGTCGTCCCGTTCTTCGGCGGGATCCCGGCGACCGGTGCCATCGCCCGGACGGCGACGAACATCCAAGCCGGGGCCGTCAGTCGTCGTGCCGGCGTCATCCACGGGTTGACGGTACTACTCGCCGTACTCGTGTTGGCACCGCTCGCGAGCTACGTCCCACTGGCCGCACTTGCACCGATTTTGATGCGTGTGGCCTGGAACATGTCGGAGCGGCATCACGTCTTCGAGATGCTCCGGCATCGTTCGGCCGAGTCGCTCGTCTTGCTCATCACGCTCGGACTGACCGTCTTTGTCGATCTCGTCGTCGCCGTCGAGGTCGGGGTCATCTGTGCGCTCGCCTTGTTCGCGAAACGGATGGCCGACACGATCGACGTCCGCGAACAGACGGAACGGTATGTGACGCGGGACGGCCAGGTCGTCTTCAGCGTCGAGGGGCCGCTCTTTTTCGGCGCGATCGAGATGTTTGAGCACGTCCTGCATCATATCCATGACGAGCCCGACGTGTTCATCTTCAACTTCCATCGCTGTCCGGTCATCGATGTGACGGCCGTCGAAGAGATTCGCCGTGTCGTCCGGGAGCTGAAAGCGGCCGATCGTCGTGTCGTTTTCGCGCACTTGTCGGCACCGGTGCGGCAGACACTCGCGCATTACGGCGTCCTCGATCACGTCGATACGTTCGATACGACGCAGGAAGCAATTGACGCGTCTTAACGGACGGACAGAATCTGACCGAACGGGATGCGAAGCACCTCGGTGTCGAACAGCTCGACTTCACGCTCGGCGTAATAGATGGCGTGGACGTAGCCGCGCACCGTATGGGTCATGCCGTTGTCGAACAGCGTCAGCTCGACGGCGTCGCCTTCACGGATGGCGCGTTCGAGCTCGGTCTGCCATAAATAGAGCAACTGCTCATCCAAGTCGGGTAGCTCGATCTTTTGGACGTGGGCGTAATATTTCTTCAGGAGCGCCACGTGCTCGGGCATGAGGAACGGAATCCATTTCAATTCACCGCGGTCTTTGTAGCGGGTCTGACTCATGACGATTCACCTCCTTGTTTATGTCCGCCGATTAACCGCTGGCGGGTACGGAGCGGACTGTCTTTCAGTAAACTCGACGCCGGGCGGATCGTGCCGCGCCCGAAGCGGACGTTCAAGCTATCGACGAGATCGAGGAAGTCGAACCGGCGCGCCCGGGCCCACTCGTCCTCGAAGAACGACAACTGGACGTGGTCGCTCCTTGGCTCGAGCTTGCCGAGGGCGACCGAGACATACCGGACCGCCTCCGTCTCGTCCCACGCGTCGAGGAAGAGCGTCAACAATACCGGCAAGAACTCGCGCTCGTCCGCTGTGAAGCGGGCGAGCTTTTTTTGTTTGCTGAAGCCGCGCCGCTCGCTCGTCCGGGTGTAGCGAACGCCGAGATGGACGCTGCCGCCGACGAGACCGGCCTGTCGCGTCCGCATCCCGACCTCCACGGCGATGGCCTGTAAGACGAGCCGGATGGCCGCGTACGTCGTATAGTCTTTCATGAGCGTGATGCCGTGGCCGATCGTCCGGGGCCGCTGCCGTTTCGCCCCGAACAACGAGCTCGGCGGAAGGATTGTCGGCGATTCGTCGATGCCCCAGGCGTGATGCCACAGCTCGGCGCCGATGACGCCGAACTTCTCATGGAGCGTCTCGAGCGGATAGCGGGCGAGGTCGCCGATCGTGTCGATGCCGAGCCGCCGAAGATGGACTTCCATCTTCGCACCGACGCCCCACATCTTGCCGATTGGGGCCGGGTGGATCAATCGTTCGACGTCGTGGAGGAAACAGCTGGCGACACCCGTCTTCTTCCCATGAAGGTCGAGGACGAGCTTGGCGAGGACGTTGTTCGGACCGATGCCGATCGTGACCGGGATGCCGGTATAGCGGAACACGGTCGAGCGGATGAGGCGGGCGACGTGCGCATCGTTCCCGAACAGCCGCTCCGTCCCGGTCAAGTCGACGAGCGTCTCATCGACTGAGTAGACGCGGATTGCCTCGGGGGGTGCGAACTGATGCAAGATGTGGACGATTTGCACGGACACGTTCAAATAGTGGCTCATCCGGGCCTCGGCGTAGATGATGTGCCGCCGCTCGTGCCACGGCAACCGGTCGATGTGGAAGCGCCGGGAGCCGGTCTTGATGCCGAGCTGCTTCATCGGAGGTGTCGCGGCGAGGACGAGGGCGCCGTGATCTTGGAGGTTTGATAAGACGACGAGCTTCGTCTTGTACGGGTTCAACTTGCGGGCGGCGCACTCGCAACTGGCATAGAATGAGACGCTATCGATACAAAAAATCCGACGTCGCATAGCCACCTCTCCTTTTTTACGAACAAGCGTTCTGTTTTTCTCATCGTATCACGGTCTCACGCCGTCTCAAATAGAAAAATGAAAACAAATTTTGAAAAGAGTCAAAAAAAGGATGGATGGTGAATAAAATTCCATCTTTTTGGAATTTACCGAAATAATAAAGCGAGGCGGAAACAAAATCCGTTATAATGAGAGGGTAGCTAGACAAATATGGTTTCGGACGATGGAGGCTATCCTGTGATTGATTTTGTGAAGCAATTGACCAATGATCAGGCACGACGATTGAAAACCTATAAGAAACAAGTCGAACGCATCAACGCGTATGAGGAGACGATGCAAGCTTTGGACGATGCAGCGCTTCGCCAGTACGCGCTCGAACTGAAACAGCGGCTCACGGACGGTGCGGACGTCCGCGCCATCACGGAGGAAGGGTTCGCCCTCGTTCGTGAGGCATCCGTCCGGACGATTGGGCTCCGTCATTATGACGTCCAGCTTATCGGCGGTCTCGCCCTGCTCGAAGGAAATATCGCCGAGATGCCGACCGGGGAAGGGAAGACGCTCGTCGCGGCATTGCCGGCGTTCGTCAAAGCACTCGAAGGAAAAGGCGTCCACGTCATCACGGTGAACGACTATTTGGCGCAACGTGACGCCGAGCAAATTGGCAAGATTCACACGTTCCTCGGACTCACGGTCGGGTTGAACGTGCCGGAGATGGAGCTCGCTGACAAACAAGCGGCGTATACGGCCGATATTACATACGGGGTCGGGACCGAGTTCGGCTTCGACTATCTTCGGGACCACTTGGTCGGCTCGCCGGAAGAACGGGTCCAGCGTCCGTTCCATTTCGCGTTGCTCGATGAAGTCGACAGCGTCTTGATCGACGAGGCGAAGACGCCGCTCATCATCGCCCAGAAGGACGAGTCACACGTCCGTTTGAAACGTCTCGCCCAAACCGTGTTCGGTCAATTGACGGAAGACGACTATACGGTCGACCTCGAGGCGCGCGCCGTCATGTTCTCGGATAAGGGCATCGAGAAGATTGAAGCGTTGTTCTCGGTCGACAACTTGTTTTCCGCCGAGCACCACGTCCTCTATCACTACATGATGCAGGCGCTCCGGGCGAACGTATTGTTCGAGCGGGACGTCGACTATATCGTCCAAGAAGGCAAAATCGAGTTGATCGATTTGTTCACGGGGCGGGTCATGGAAGGACGCAGCCTGTCGGAAGGCCTCCATCAGGCGCTCGAGGCGAAAGAACAGCTCGACATCACCGAAGAGAACAAGACGACGGCTGAAATCACGATTCAACACTACTTCCGGATGTATCCGCTCCTCGGTGGCATGACCGGGACAGCCCAGACGTCACGCGAAGAGTTCATGAAGACGTATCAAATGGACGTCGTCCAAGTGCCGACGAACCGGCCACGTCTGCGTGAAGACTTGCCGGACCGCGTCTTTGACACGATCGCCCATAAATATGCGGCGGTCGGACAAGAAGTGGCGGCCATCCACGCGACGGGACAACCGATTTTGATCGGGACGACCTCGATTGCCCAGTCGGAGGCCGTCAGCGAACAGCTCGAGCGACAAGGCATCACGCATGAGCTGTTGAACGCGAAGACGGTCGCCCAAGAAGCAGAGATTATCGCCGAGGCGGGACGGCTCGGACACGTGACGATTGCGACGAACATGGCCGGACGCGGGACCGATATCGTCTTAGACGAGACGGCGCGCGAACGCGGCGGCTTGTATGTCATCGGGACGGAACGACACGAGTCGCTCCGCGTCGACAATCAGCTCCGTGGACGGTCGGGACGCCAAGGCGACCCAGGCATGTCACGTTTCTTCGTCTCGCTCGAGGACGACCTCGTCAAACGATATGCCGCCGAGCGGTTGAAACGTGTCGAGCACAAACTGAAGCCGGACGAGCACGGGGAGATTCGCCATAAGGAAGCAGGCGTGATCATCGAATACGCCCAGACGACGATTGAAGGCGTCGGCGTATCGGTCCGTGACTACATGTTCAAACTCGACGACGTCTTGAACGAACAGCGCCGCATCATCTACTCGATTCGCGATGAGGCGGTCGACGCCAATGCGACGGCCATCTTGAACAACGTGCTCGCCATGATGCGCCTCGCGCTCAACGAGACGCTCGACCGTCATATCGACGCCGAACTCGTCCCGGAAGAGTGGGCGACTGACGCGCTTATCGAGGACTATATGTATTTGACGCAACAGGCGCCGACATGGGACGACACGGTCGGAGACAAAGACGAGTTGAAACGAGCACTCGCACCATGGATCGACGGCATCGTCGCGATGGCGCAAGAGCGTATCGAGGGTTATCCGGAAGTCATCGCCTTCGCGCGGCAACAACTGCTCAGCCACCTTGATATCCGCTGGACGAACCATTTGACGACGATGAACGCCTTGAAAGAGGGCATCGGACTCCGCAGCTACGGCCAGGAAGACCCGAGTCGTCAGTTCGGCAAGGAAGGGCTCGAGATTTTCCAAGAGACGTATCTCGATATCGCCCGCGACGTGACGATTCAACTGTGCCAGCTTGATCTATACTTTGCGCAACGGGAAGAGGAGGGGCTGTGACATGTTCGGACTGTTGAAACGAAAGAAAGTCGAGACGATCATCCGCCAAGACGACGAGCGGGCGCTCCGCCTCGTGTTCGATGAAGGGATGGATATCTCGAAAGAAGATGAGTACGTGTTCCGTTATCATGCGACGACGCTGCCGCCGCTCGCGGACAACCAGTTGTCGATTGAACTGCTCAGTGCGACGAAGAACCCGGGAGGCCTGTCCGTGGTCGCCTTATTCCGCAACACGGTCGCGACCGAGTTCTCGCTCGACGAGATCCCGGTGCTCTTGTTGAACGAACGCCGCGAACCGCTCGGCCAGAAGATGCTCAGCCGGATGGACTTGCCGTCGTTTGAGGCGATGACGAGTAAGCCCGTCTATCTCGACTTTTTCGAAGAGGAACTGTTCACCGATGTCGACGAACTCGACACCGAGTCGATTCAGCTCGCCTTCCAAATGAACCCGACGGCACCGCTCCAAGATGTGACCGACGCCGAACGGGACGCGTTCCCAGACGTGGCGTGGCACCGCCTGAAGCGGATGAACGTCCTCAGCCGTCCGGTCGCCGAAGGCCAGTTCGATTTGTTGCTCGTCCATCTCGACGTGACCGACACGGAAATCGGCGCCTCACTCCTCGTCCGGAACGGCTATTCCGAGCAGGCGCTCCAAATCCCGCGCCTCCCACTCGAGTTGATGCAGCGAGACGAGGTCGTCGGCCGGGCCGATGCCGTGCTCGCCGAGCCAATCTTGCCGAAACACGACTATCCGCTCCACGTCCGCTTCCCGCGGCCGGAAGGCGACAACGACGGACCGATCTCGATTCGCATCCGTTCGTGACGATATGACCATCCCCGATACGCGTCGGGGATGGTTTTTTAGGTCTAACGAACTGCTTGTGCGAAGTCTAGCCTCTGTACAAGTTCGACCAAAAAAATCTCGTGAAGCGAAGTCGTCTGTTCGGTTCCATCATACGGATTCGGACCTTTTCCATGTTCTCGGAAAGTCGTCTGAGACTAGACCTTTCTTTACCAAATTTTAAAGGAAATAGGGCGTTAGATTCATTAAATTGAGAGTCCGGCTATGGTATATTTAGTCCGCAATGCACACCACATGAATGGGGAGAAAAATCATGTCTAAATTTACGAAGATGGCCATTGCTACGTCGCTCATCGTCCCAACACTCATCCCGCTCCAACACGCGGCAGCGGAAGACGAGGACGTCGTCAAACTGCGCTTCTTGGAGACGACCGACCTACATACGAACATTACGAACTACGATTACTTCCAAGACAAAATCGACAACACGATCGGGTTGACGAAAGTCGCGACGTTGATTCAGCAACATCGCACGGACGCCGGCAAGCCGAACACGTTCCTATTCGATAACGGGGATACGCTTCAAGGGACGCCGTTCGGGGATTACGTCCGCGAGCAGCATCAGAAGACTCCAGGCCCGTTCGAACATCCGATGTATGAAGCGATGTCGGCGCTCGAGTTCGACGCCGTCACACTCGGGAACCACGAGTTCAACTTTGGGCTCCAGTTCTTGTATGACGCGATGCAAGGGTCGAAGGGCAAGCTTCGCTTCGTCAACTCGAACGTGAAGGACTTGTCAGGCGAACCGATCGTATCGAAATATAACGAAGATGGACAAGAAGTCCAAATCATCGAACGCCAAGTCGTCGATGGGGACGGTGAGACACATACGATCAAAGTCGGTGTCTTCGGGGTCGTCCCGCCAAAAATCATGTCGTGGGATTCAGGGAACCTCCAAGGCAAGGTGACGGCAGATGATATGGTACCGGCAGCAAAAGCGGCCGTCGCCAAATTGAAAGCACAAGGCGCAGACGTTGTCGTCGCGCTCGCGCACTCAGGGATCGGGGAAAGTGCGGCACTTGCGGATGAGCAATTAGACGGGGAAGAGAACGTCGGCTACACGCTCACGAAAATCGAAGGGCTCGACATGGTCATGACCGGTCACCAGCACGGCCGTTTCCCGGACGCGAACGGCATGTTCAAAGATTTCCCGCACGTGAACATGGACAAAGGCACAATCAACGGCAAGCCGGTCGTCATGGCGAACAACCAAGGGAAAGATCTCGGGGTCATCGACCTCGACCTCGAGCTCGTCGACGGCAAGTGGAGCGTGCTCGACGCGAACGCGAAACTCGACACGGTCAAGGCGGACACACCGGTAGACCCGACGATCGCCTCGCTCATCGATGCGGACCATAAGGCGACAATCGAATACATCAACCGCCCAGTCGGTGAGATTCAAGACGATATCCAAAGCTACTTCGCGCTCGTCCGTGACGACGCATCGGTCCAGTTCGTGACGAACGCGCAGAAATGGTACGTCGAGAGAGAACTCGCGACGAACCCAGAACTCGCGGCATATAAAGAGCTTCCAATCCTCTCGGCGGGGGCTCCGTTCAAAGCCGGTAACCGTCAGTTGACGGACGCGAGCTATTACACGAACATCCCGAAAGGCTCGATCGCGTTAAAGAACGTGGCCGACCTGTACGTCTTCCCGAACACGCTCGAAGTCGTCAAAGTGACGGGTGCGGACGTGATGGACTGGCTCGAGATGTCAGCCGGGGCGTACAAACAAGTCTCGGATACGAACGATGAGTTGCTTAACTTGGAGTTCCGCAGCTACAACTTCGATATCCTCGACGGCCTCACGTATGAGATTGATGTGACTGGTCCTGCCAAGTTCGATATCGGTGGAACACTGAAAAACAAAGATGCGAACCGCGTCAAGAACGTGAAGTATAACGGCAAGCCGATCACACTCGACCAAGAGTTCCTCGTCGCGACGAACAACTATCGCGCTGGCTCGACATCGTTCCCGGGTCTCGGTGGCGGGAAGAACATCGTTTACCGTTCAGCGTATGAGACACGGAACGTGATTTCGGACTATATCGTCTCAGGCAAGCTCGAATACAAAGCGGACGACAACTGGAAAATCGTTGCCGACGCGAAGCGGACAGCCAAGTTCGAGACGGCCGATGCCGGCAAACAGTACGTCGACCTGTATGAAGGCATCGAAGCGACCGAGACGACACGTCCGGATGCGGCGAATCGCTTGTTCCGCACATACACGATCGAACTCGATCAAGCGGCAGTCGAACTCGCCCTCACGGTGAACACGATCAAGCCGGGCGCAAAAGCGGTGACAGGGACGACGACACCGAACGCGAACGTCACGTTGAAAGATGGCGACAAAGTGCTCGCGACAGCGAAAGCGGATCAAGACGGTGCGTATACGCTCGTGACGAAACCGCTCAAGCTCCGTCAATCGCTCACCATCGTCTCTGAACTCGATGGCGCTTCGGTCACGGAAACGAAAGTCGTCGGTGCTGGCTTCGTCGGCACACCGGCGCTTGCGTCGAAGTTGACGTACGCCAACACGAACGTCATTACCGGAAAAGCGACACCGGAGACGAAGTTGACGCTCAAGCGTGACGGCAAAACGATCGCGTATGCGACGGCTGACAAGAACGGATTGTTCGAATTCACGAAACGGGCCGGCTTCATCTATGGCGACTATGAAGTCGTCGCCAAAGATGTGACGGGAACGGTCGTCAAAGCGAAGGCGTTTACGCTCAAGAAAGCGGCCATCGCGACACCGAAGAACACGAAAGGTGTCAAAGCCGGCACGAAAGCAATCATCGGGAAAACGACACCGGGAGCCGTCGTCGTCTTGAAAGACGCGAAAGGCAAACAAGTCGCCAAAGTGAAAGCGAGCTGGGCCGGAACGTATACATTCACATTCAAAAAAGGTCTCGCCAAAGGAAGCTACGCGGTCATCGCGAGCGACTATACGGGCGCAGGGGCGAAGCAAGCGAAGTTCGCCTTGAAATAAGCGATTCAACCGAGACGGCGTCCTGCGGGGCGCCGTTTTTTTCGTGTTCGAAAAAGTGTCAAAAAAATGAACGAAACCCCTTACAAAAAAGTGATAACTGCTGTATAATCAGTCACGTAAGCGTTTACATTATACGTGTAAAACAACGGGATTCATTTTTCGGGGCCGACGGGGATCGGCTACATATGCACAAAAGGGGACAGCACACATGATTACATTCTTTATTGCCTTGGCGATTTTATTCGTCGGGTACAAAGTGTACGGCAGCTATGTCGAGAAGACGTTCGGCATCAAAGAAGAACGCACGACGCCTGCCTATGCGTCACAGGACGGCATCGACTACGTGCCGATGGGGAAAAAACGGAACTCGATGATTCAGTTGTTGAACATCGCCGGCGTCGGACCGATTTTCGGACCGATCATGGGGGCGCTATACGGACCGGTCGCTTTCCTCTGGATCGTCTTCGGGTCGATTTTCGCGGGAGCGGTACACGACTATTTGACGGGCATGATCTCGCTTCGTAACAACGGAGCGCACTTGCCGCAACTCGCTGAGAAGTTCCTCGGCCGCTCGCTCCGCCACGTCGTCAACGGGTTCGCACTCTTGCTTTTACTCTTGGTCGGGACAGTATTCGTCACGTCACCGAGTAATATGATCAACAACTTGTTCGACGGCAATGCGACGACGCTCACGATCGTCATCTTCGCCGTGTTCGCCTACTACATCTTGGCGACGCTCCTTCCGGTCGATAAAATCATCGGACGCATCTATCCGTTCTTCGGGGCGCTCCTCATGATCAGCGCCGTCGGGATCGCTGTCAGCCTGTTCGCACAAGGCTACCAGATTCCAGAGATGACACTCACGAACATGCATCCGGATGGCTTGCCGATTTGGCCGCTCCTCTTCTTCACCATCTCATGTGGGGCGTTGTCTGGTTTCCACGCCACGCAGTCACCGATCATCTCGCGGACGACGATGAAAGAAAGCAATGGCCGTGAAATCTTCTACGGCATGATGATCGTCGAAGCGGTCATCGCCATGATTTGGGCCGCGGCAGCCATGGCCATCTTTGAGCCAGGCGAATTGCTCGGGTTGATTCAAACGGGTACACCGGCACTCGTCGTTCAAGAAGTGGCGACACTCATGCTCGGCAGCATCGGCGGCACACTCGCCATCCTCGGTGTCATCGTCTTGCCAATCACGTCAGGTGACACGGCATTCCGTAGCGCGCGGATGATTATCGCCGACTACATGAGCATCGCGCAGAAGAAATTCTCGTCACGCCTTTGGATCGCACTTCCACTCTTCGTGATCTCATACGCGCTCACGAACATGGACTTCCAGATGCTCTGGCAATACTTCAACTGGGCCAACCAGACGACGGCGGTCATCGCCTTGTTCGTCGGGGCGATGTACTTGTACATCAAAGGGCGCAACCACTATATCGCGCTCATCCCAGGGACGTTCATGTTGTATGCCGTCTGGTTCTACATTTTGACGGCACCGATCGGCTTCAAGATGGATGGGGTCATCCCGTACGTCATCGCCACCATCGGGACAATCACGTTGCTCGTCTTGTTCCACATGCGCGCGAAAGCGATGCGAGCACAAAATATGGAATGTGACGTTCCGGTGAAGGAAGTCGCATAATTCACAGACATGGGTCGCTTCGGCCCATGTTTTTATTTGCGTTGAAATCGGGAAATGACCATACTAGAGGAATAGATTTGAAAGGTGGGACCTGAATGGATCAAGAGAAGCTAAAAGACATGCTCCATGCCGATACGCTTGGAGAAGAGATTGCGAGCGCCATCACCCACGGGCTTGGCGTCATCTTCAGCATCGTCGCATTCGTTCTGCTTGTCATGACGGCAACCGAGACGGGAAGCACAGGTAACGTCATCGCGGTGAGCGTGTTCGGGGCATCGATGATTTTACTGTATCTGTTCTCGACACTCATGCATGCGATTCCACATCCACGGGCGAAGCGCGTGCTCCAAGTGTTCGACCATGCCGGGATTTACTTACTCATTGCGGGGAGTTATACGCCGTTCGCGCTCGTGTCGCTCAAAGGGACGCTCGGGTGGACGTTGTTCGGCATCGTCTGGGGCGTCGCCGTGCTCGGGATTGTCTGGAAACTGTTCTCGACGGGGAAATACATGTGGGTGTCGAACGTGACCTATCTCGGCCTCGGCTGGATTTGTCTCATCGCCATCCGTCCACTGTACGAGTCGCTCGGTCATACCGGCTTCATGTTGCTCCTCGCCGGAGGGATCGCCTATTCGGTCGGAATCATCTTCTACGTATGGCAGAAGTTGCCGTTCAACCATGCGATTTGGCACTTGTTCGTCCTAGCCGGAAGCGTGTTCGTTTTCCTTAGTATCTTGCTCTATGTGGCACCGAATACGGGCCTGTGAAACGGACGTCCTGCGGGGCGTCTGTTTTTTCTGAATAGAGGGAAATGAAATCCTGAAAACGATTACAAAATTACAGACGAATTGACGTTTGTATGTCATAATAATTTCAGACATCGTCATAGAGATAGATGGGTGTAAACGTAAGGGGGAAAATCAGATGGAAAAAGTGTTGCGCGATGGATTTATCTACATGTCTCAAAACAAAACACTCAACAGTTTGGCTAAAAAATACGGGCTTCGGTTCGGGGCTTCGCGCTTTGTGGCGGGGGAAGATTTTAAGACGTCGGTACCGACGATTCGCGAGTTGAACGCGAAAGGATTATCGGTCACGGTCGACCATTTAGGGGAGTTCATCACGACGGTCGCGGAAGCGAACGAGAACCGCGATGAAATTATCCGGGCGATTGAAATTATGGCAGAAGAGAAACTCGACGCCTACATGTCACTCAAACTGACGTCACTCGGATTCG
Organism: Exiguobacterium sp. s56; assembly: GCF_018618255.1. Taxonomy (NCBI): domain Bacteria; kingdom Bacillati; phylum Bacillota; class Bacilli; order Caryophanales; genus Exiguobacterium; species Exiguobacterium sp. s56. Next base: position 90,167 of record NZ_JACSLR010000006.1, read on the forward strand.
ACATCTCGGACGAGTTGATTGAAGACAACATGCGTCAAATCTTGACGACGGCTCAAGCGGTCGGTGTGTTCGTTGCTATCGACATGGAAGACGAGACACGCTGCGAGAAGACGCTCGACTTGTTCAAGAAGTTGAAAGCTGACTTCGACGGGCTCGGGACGGTCATCCAGTCGTACTTGTACCGCTCGGAAGACGACATCAATCATCTCGCACCGCTCAAGCCGAACCTCCGGATCGTTAAAGGGGCATACAAAGAGCCGGCGACGGTCGCATTCCCCGAAAAGGAAGACGTCGACCACAACTACTTGAAGCTCGTCAAACTCCATCTTGCGAACGGGAACTACGCCTCTATCGCGACACATGACGACCACATGATCGATGCGGTCATCGAACATGTGAAACTGAACAATATCCCACTCGACCAGTTCGAGTTCCAAATGCTGTACGGCATCCGGGTCGAGCGTCAACTCGAGCTCGTCCGCCAAGGTTATAAAGTCCGCGTCTACGTGCCATACGGCCGTGACTGGTATGGCTACTTCATGCGCCGCCTCGCAGAACGTCCAGCGAACGTCGCATTCGTGTTAAAAGGAATGGTGAAGAAATGAAACAAGCACACGAGTTCAACTTGAACTCGTGTGCTTTTCTGTGTTCATATGTTTGTCGAGGATCCGCTCGACTTCACTCTGTTCGACTTCAGTGACTCCATTTTTCATTTTCGGGATAATCAACGCCTCATCTTCTTCGTAATAGAGGAAGCGATGCGTCTCGTTCTCGTTCACTTTGAGAATGGATGTCCATGGGACTTGCGTCGTTCGATGGATGTTGCCACGAATGGCCTGCATTTCGATGTGCGTATCAGAAAGTTGAAGCGTGACGTCTTTTGGCCAAGTGTCCTGTTTGTTGAGGACACGACGGGTTTGCTAGAGGGCGAGCGGGGCATGCAAATCTTTTAGCAACGGTCTGAGTAATAGCGCGAACAGCAGCCCGATTCCGACCGTAATCAATAAAAAGGCAATCGTCGACTCGGGGCGCGGTACGAGGAAGAATGCGGCTGCATAACCGAGAGCGAAAAGCGGGATGTTCATATATCTCAACCATGCGCTGCGAATTCGTTTATATTGATCGGAATGGTGAATCATGTCGTTTTGGAAAGCTAAAAAATCGTCAAGCGTCAGTTTATACGTGGTGACCATTGCATCCACTCCTTTGTGATTCGTCATAATTACGTACTGATTGAATACCTTTGTCGCTTAGAGTGTGATGCCTAAGTGTTTTTGTAGCAGATCATTCATTCGAATTCGCTCCGTCTCGTCGAGCATCCGATTTTGCTTCGGGACGATAATCGCTTCCGCCGCTTCAATAAATATATAGTGATGGGTCTCGTCCTCGTTCACTCGTTCAATCGCTTCCCACGCGACTTGAACCCGTTTGTTGACGGCATTGTGGAGCGAATTGACTTCAATCCCGTCCTCATGGATCGACAACGTGACATCACGTGGCCATTTCGAGTCCTGTCGAAGTATGGATCGCAACTGTCTCAACCTCATCGTGGAATACACTTTCTTGAAGAGCGGGAATAAGAGTAGCGCCGGCACCACAGCGGCACTGACGGCGAGTGCGATGATGACAGGGGCGGAAAGCGTTTGCGGTAAAAAGACAATCGCGAGGGCAAATCCGTAAAAGGCGGTCAGTAACATGAGTACAAGCGTGACAAGTATAGATTTTCGTTTATTGGGAACCGAGTTTTCGATGAAGTTCTTTTGTAACGTGAAAAAATCATCTTGTGTCAATCGATAATGAATCATCCATCATTGGCTCCTTTCTGTCGTCTAAATGACAAGCTAACGCCTGCAAATTACGCTAACATAGGATGGATGAATTTTCCATACAAAAGGCCCAGTGACTGAACACTGGGCCTGCGACAATATTATCCGTTGATGACCGTCCCACCGTTGACATGCATGACTTGCCCGCTGACGTACGTCGAGTCGTCGCTCGCGAGATAGACGTAAGCCGGGGCGAGTTCTGCCGGTTGGCCCGGACGTTTCATCTCGGCCGAGTCACCGAACGAGGCGACTTTTTCTGCCGGGAACGTCGCTGGGATGAGCGGCGTCCAAATCGGACCTGGTGCGACGCCGTTGACGCGAATTTTCTTCTCGGCCAAGTTCTTGGCGAGCGAACGCGTGAATGCCGTGATTGCACCTTTCGTCGACGCATAGTCGATCAATTTGTCGTTACCTTCGTACGCTGTGATCGACGTCGTATTGATGATGCTCGCGCCTTCGTTCAAGTATGGAAGGGCGGCTTTCGTCAAATAGAACATGCTGAAGATGTTCGTCCGGAACGTACGCTCGAGTTGGTCGTCCGAGATGTCGAGGAGCGACTCTTGTGGATGTTGCTCGGCGGCATTGTTGACGAGGATGTCCAAATGTCCGAACGTCTCAAGCGTCTGTTTGACGACGTCTTGGCAGAAGGCCGAGTCGCCGATGTCCCCTTGTAGCAACAGACAGGCTTGGCCGAGTTCCTCGATGCGCTCTTTCGTCGCCTCGGCGTCCTCGAGCTCGTTTTGATCTTTATAGACGATGACCGTGTTCGCGCCTTCGTGGGCGAAGAAGATGGCGACCGATTTCCCGATTCCCGAGTCGCCGCCTGTGATGATGGCCACTTTATCTTTTAGTTTATCGCTTCCTTTATAGCCTTCACGCTCATAGATCGGGAACGGCTCCATCTTCGAGTCGATCCCCGGTTGATGGGCTTGTTCTTGGCCGTCCTTCTTGAACGATTCAAAATCATGTCGGTTCCCCACTGTGTTTAAACGATTATCACTCATGTATACATTCCCCTTTCTAAAATTGACTCTTTGTGTCTATACCACAGTGACCGAGAAATAAATCGTCCTCAGTGAAATTGGAACGAATTTGAAAAATGAACGCTTGCGAATGAATTGTCATTCATTTATGATAGAAGAGTAAACACGATGGTGATTGCGATTTTTTTTTACGCTTGAAATGAATCACTATTCATTCTCATTGAGGGGGGAACAATATGACGAGTCACATCGAACAATCAGCCGACCTCCGTTTGACGAGCAATATCCGTTTTGCGGTCGTCATCGGTTCAGGAGTAATGGGGGCGGGGATTGCGGCTCACTTGGCGAACGCGGGGATTCGTTCGCTCATGCTCGACATCGTACCACGTGAATTGACGGCGAAAGAAGAAGCGAAAGGGCTCACGCTCGAATCACCAGAAGTGCGGAACCGCATCGCTTCCGAGAACCGTCAGAAGCTATTGAAACAAAACCCGGCACCACTCGCGACAGCGGAGCACTTGAACTTCATCGACGTGGGGAACTTAGAAGATGATCTCGAGCGCTTGAAGGAAGCGGACTGGGTCATCGAGGTCGTCGTCGAACGGCTCGACGTGAAACAACAGCTGTTCGAGAAAATCGTTCCTTACATCCGTGAAGACGCGATTCTCAGCTCGAACACGTCTGGTATCTCGATCGAGGCGATGGCGAGCGTATTGCCGGAAGGCTTGAAGACACGTTTCCTCGGAACACACTTCTTCAACCCGCCACGTTATTTGAAACTGCTCGAACTCATCCCGACGGAGCAGACGGCACGCCCGGTCATCGACTTCATGGCCCGCTTCGCGGAGGACCGTCTCGGGAAAGGTGTCGTCGAGGCGAAAGACACACCGAACTTCATCGGCAACCGCATCGGTACGTACGGACTCCTCGTCACGTTCGAAGAGATGCTCAAGCAGAACGCCTCGATTGGCGAGATGGACTCGATCACCGGACCGCTCATCGGCCGGCCGAAATCGGCGACATTCCGTACGCTCGACGTCGTCGGCATCGATACGTTCGTCCACGTCGCTGGTAACGTCTATGAGACACTCGACGCAGGTGAAGAGAAGGACACGTTCGACGTCCCAACTGAAATGAAGACGCTCGTCGAGAAGGGCTGGATCGGTCAAAAGGCCGGACAAGGCTTCTATAAGAAAGACGGCAGAGTCATCCAAGAACTCAACCTTCACACATTCGAGTATGAGCAATTGAAAGCGATTACAGGCCCAGAGCTCGATCAAATCAAATCGCTCCCGGGCTCGAAAGCGAAGTTGAAAGGTGCCATCTTGAACAAAGGACGCATCGGACAACTGCTCTGGCCGGTCACGGCGAAGACGCTCGTCTACTCGGCTCGTCTCACAGGCGAAATCAGTGATTCGATCGTCGCTATCGATGACGCGATGAAGTGGGGCTTCGGCTGGAAGTTCGGACCGTTCGAGACGTGGGACGCACTCGGTGTCGAGAAATCGGTCGCCCGCATGAAAGCGGAAGGTTATGACGTCCCGGCGTGGATCGACGAGATGCTCGCTGCCGGACACACATCTTTCTATAAGGGAGACCAGTATTACGACCAAGCGTCACAGACGTACGTTGAGAAGACCGTCAACCCGAAAGAAGTGAAACTCGCGCCGCTCGCCAAATCGAACGGCATCGTGCTCGAGAACGGTGGGGCCCGCCTCATCGATATCGGAGACGACGTCGTCGCCCTCGAGTTCACGTCACCGAACAACGCGATCGGTGTCGATATCATGCAGATGATTGAACAGTCAATTGACCTCGTCGAGACAGACTTCAAAGGACTCGTCCTCGCCAACGACGGCAAGAACTTCTGTGTCGGCGCCAACCTCGCGATGATGCTCATGGAAGCGGAAGACGAGAACTGGTACGAACTCGACTGGATCATCAACAAGTTCCAACAAGTCGTCCAGAAGATTCGCTATGCGGGTCGCCCGGTCGTCGTCGCGCCTTACGGCATGACGCTCGGCGGTGGGACAGAAATCAGCTTGCCGGCCGCACGCATGCAGGCGGCGCTCGAGACATATATGGGTCTCGTCGAAGTCGGTGTCGGCCTCATCCCAGGTGGGGGCGGAAACGTCAACACGTACCGTCGACTCCTCGAGCAGACGCCGAAGTCGATGCAAAACATCGAGAAAGCGGCGCAACAGACGTTTGAAAACATTGCCATGGCGAAAGTATCGAAGTCGGCCTATGACGCGAAAGCGCTCGGCTATCACCGTCCGGTCGACGGCATCTCGATGAACCGCGACCACTTGACGTTCGATGCGAAACAGACGGTACTCGGTCTCGCTGACGGCTATACGGCACCGGTTCGTGAGAAGTTGCCGGTCGTCGGTCAAACGGGGAAAGCGACGCTCGAACTCGCGGCGTACGAGATGTTCTACGGTGGCTATATCTCTGAACACGATTTGAAGATTGCGAAAAAACTTGCCCACGTCATCAGCGGCGGCGATTTGGCATACGGCACGATGGTCGACGAGCAGTACTTCCTCGACATCGAGCGCGAGGCGTTCCTAAGCCTCATCGGGGAACCAAAATCGCAGCAACGGATGCAACATATGCTCGTCAAAGGCAAGCCACTTCGGAACTGACAAAAGGGGGACTTAACAGATGAGAGAAGCAGTCATCGTGGCCGGCGCACGAACGCCGGTCGGAAAAGCAAAACGCGGTTCGTTCCGAAATGTTCGCTCGGACGAACTCGCGGGTCATGCGATTAAAGCGACGCTCGAGCGGTCTGGCTACACGGGACCAATCGACGACGTCATCATGGGATGCGCCATGCCGGAAGCGGAACAAGGGATGAACATCGCCCGCTACGCGGCCGTCCGGGGCGGCTTGTCGCACGAAGTACCAGCCATCACGATCAACCGTTATTGCTCGTCAGGTCTGCAAGCCATCGCCGACGCGGCAGCGAAAATCATGATCGGCCAAGCGACGGCGGTCATCGCCGGCGGTATGGAATCGATGAGTCTCGTCCCAATGGGCGGACACGTCATCCGTCCGAACCCGACAATCATGGAGACGGCTCCGGAATACTATATGAGCATGGGCCACACGGCAGAACGTGTCGCGGCCGAATATAACATCTCGCGCGAAGACCAAGATCTGTTCGCGATCGACAGCCACCAAAAAGCGGCGGCGGCGATTGCGGGCGGCAAGTTCGAAGAAGAGATCGTCCCGGTCACGGTCGTCGAGCAAGTGCTCGGCGAAGACGGGAAAGTCGCGGAACGTGAATTCGTCGTCAAACATGACGAAGGCGTCCGTGCTGACTCGACGCTCGAGGCGCTCGGTAAACTGCGCCCGGCGTTTAAAATCAAGGGCTCAGTGACGGCGGGGAACGCGTCACAAGTGTCAGACGGCGCAGCGGCCGTGCTCGTCATGGAGCGCGAAGAAGCCGAACGTCAAGGCTTGAAACCGATGGCGAAATTCCTCTCGTTCGCGGTCGGCGGTGTCCGTCCTGAAGTGATGGGAATCGGCCCGGTCGTCGCCATTCCGAAAGCGCTCGAGATGGCCGGCGTGAAGCTCGAAGAAGTCGGATTGTTCGAATTGAACGAGGCATTTGCGAGCCAATCGCTCGGTGTCATCCGTGAACTCGGGATCGACCCGTCGAAAGTGAACGTCAACGGCGGCGCGATCGCCCTTGGGCATCCGCTCGGTTGCACGGGCGCGAAACTCGCGGTCTCGATCTTGCATGAGATGAAACGACGCAATGAAAAGTATGGGGTTGTGACGATGTGCATCGGTGGCGGTATGGGTGCTGCTGGCGTCTTCGAATTACTATAAGGGGGAATTGACAATGGAACGTACAGAACACGAATTGATTAAAGGCGGTAGCTTCGTCATCGACGCACTCGACGCGGATCGTTTGTTCACACCGGAAGACTTCTCAGATGAGCACAAAATGATTGGCGACACGACGGCGAGCTTCGTCGACGACCGTGTCATGCCTGTCCTTGGACGCATCGAGAAACACGAGTTCGATCTCTCGGTCGAACTGTTGAAAGAAGCGGGCGAGCTCGGCCTCCTCGGCGCGGACGTGCCAGAAGAGTATGGCGGTTATCAGCTCGATAAAATCTCGTCATCGATCATCACAGAGCGATTCGCCAAAGCGCGTTCATTCGCCCTCAGCTACGGCGCCCACGTCGGCATCGGGACGCTCCCGATTGTCTTCTTCGGGACAGAAGAGCAAAAGCATAAGTACTTGCCGAAACTCGCAACTGGCGAATGGATTGCCGCCTACGCGCTCACAGAGCCAGGCTCAGGCTCGGACGCGCTCGGTGCGAAAGCGACGGCCGTCTTGAACGAAGCCGGCACACACTACGTCTTGAACGGGGAGAAACAATGGATCACGAACGCTGGTTTCGCGAACGTGTTCGTCGTCTACGCGAAAATCGACGGCGACAAGTTCAGCGCCTTCATCGTCGAGCGTGAATTCAAAGGTGTCTCGACAGGCGCCGAAGAACAGAAGATGGGCATCAAAGGCTCATCGACACGGACGCTCATCTTAGAAGACGTCGAAGTCCCAGTCGACAACCTCCTCGGAGAAATCGGCAAAGGCCACGTCATCGCCTTCAACATCTTGAACGTCGGTCGTTACAAACTTGCGGTCGGTGCGGTCGGTTCGTCGAAACGTGCGTTCGATCTTTCGGTCCAGTACGCGAACGAGCGCAAACAGTTCAAGACACCGATCAGTCAGTTCCCGCTCATCCAAGAGAAACTTGCGACGATGGCTGCGAACATTTATGCGATGGAGAGCTCGGTCTACCGGACGGGCGGTCTGTTCCAAGACAGCCTCGACGCGCTAGGCGACGACAACATGCGCGACGGTTCGAAAGTTGCCCAAGCCATCGCCGAATACGCGATTGAATGTTCACTCAACAAAGTGTTCGCCTCGGAGACGTTTGACTACGTCGTCGACGAAGCGGTTCAAATCCACGGCGGCTACGGCTTCATGACTGAATATGAAGTCGAGAACTTGTACCGTGACTCACGCATCAACCGCATCTTCGAAGGAACGAACGAAATCAACCGCTTGATCGTACCGAGCACGCTCCTTAAGAAAGCGATGAAAGGCGACTTGCCGCTTCTCGCCGAAGCACAGAAGCTCCAGAAAGAGCTCATGAGCTACATGCCACAAGAGCTTGACGGGTCGCCGCTCGCACGTGAGAAGATGCTTCTGTCGAACATGAAGAAAATCAACTTGATGATCGCCGGAACGGCCGTCCAGAAATATCAGCAGGCCCTCCAGAACGAACAAGAGATTCTCGCGAAGATTGCCGACATCATCAGCGCCATCTATGCGCTTGAAGCGGCCATCGCGCGGACGGAGAAAGCCATCGCCCGTACAGGCGCTGAGAAGAACCAGCAGAAAGTCCGCTATACAGAAATCTTCGCCGAGCAAGTGTTCAAGCAAGTCGAACTCATGGCGAAAGAAGTCTTGTATGCGGCCGCATCGGGCGACGAGCAGCGCATGCTCTTGTCGGCGATGAAGAAGTTCAGCCGCTATCAGCCGATCAACGTCATCGGCACGAAGCGCGAAGTCGCAGCGAGCCTCATCAAAGCGAACAAGTTCATCGTATAAGCAAGCGAGAGAAAGGGTGGCCGGACGCGGTCGGCCCTTTCTTTTTCCTGTCTGCGGACGATACAATGGACGAAGGAGGGGATACGCATGAAACGAGATGACTTATTAGAACGGATGGATGCAATCGGCCGCTCGGTCGCCAAGCATGAGGGCACGCTCATGCTCCTCGCGCTCGGTTCAATTGGACTTGAGATGGATCGGCTCGACGACTATTCGGACCTCGATTTCTTTTTGATCGTCGAGGACGGGCATAAGGCCCGCTTCATCGACAATTTGGACTGGCTCGCGGTCGAGCCGTTGGCGTACCAGTTCCAAAACACGAAAGACGGGCACAAGGTCATGTATGAGGACGGCATTTACGCCGAGTTCGCCGTGTTCGAGATCGTAGAGATGCCTGGAATCGCTTATACACCGGGGCGTGTCGTCTGGCAACGTGACGAGGCGCTCGACACGTTTGCGACGCCGAAGCTTGTCACACGCCCTTCAGACGCCGCACATCGCTACGAGGAGGCACTGACGAACCTATACGTCGGACTGCTCCGGGAACGGCGCGGTGAACAGCTCGCTGGCTTCGAACTCATTCAAGTCGCGGCTGTCAACAACGTGTTAATCGCGTACGGGGAGACGAGCGACCCCTTCAACCCGACGCGACGGGTCGAAGGGACACATCCGGAGCTCGTCGCACGTCTACAGGAGTGGTTACCCGGTTACGGAAAATCGGTCGAGGCGGCCGCAGCCATCCTCCGCCACATCGAGGCGCACCACTCGGTCAATCCGGCGCTCAAGCAAGAGATTGTGCGCTTGCTTGAAACATGAACCGACGAATCGGAATATGCTACAGTAACAGGAGAGGTGATGAACATGGTGACACTATATGGCTATCCGCCATGCAGTACGTGTAAAAAAGCAGAGAAGTGGTTGAAAGAGAACGGCATCGACTATACATATATCCATATCGTCGAGGCGACGCCGTCGAAAGACGAGTTGGCTGAACTATGGAAACAGTCGGGTCTCCCGCTTAAAAAATTCTTCAATACGAGCGGACAAGTGTATCGGAACGAAGGCATTAAAGACAAGCTACCAAATCTATCAGAAGACGAACAACTCGAGCTTCTTGCGAGCAATGGTATGCTTTTAAAGCGCCCACTCGTGACAGATGGTCAAAAATCAACTGTCGGATTTTCAGAAAAGTCGTTTACAGACGTTTGGGGCGAAGTGCTATAATACTCGTGTGAGTCTAATTCATTTGAGGGGGAAGTTAAGATGAGCAAAGTACCTGCCAATCTACGTTATTCAAAAGAGCACGAATGGGTGGAAGTGAACGGAAGCGTCGCCCGCATCGGGATCACGGATTTCGCACAAAGCGAACTAGGGGATATCGTCTTTGTCGAACTTCCTGAAGTCGGTGGCACGATCTTACTCGATGAGCCATTCGGTTCGGTTGAATCGGTCAAGACCGTATCAGAGCTTTACGCACCGATCTCTGGGAAAATCACAGCAGTGAACGAATCACTTGCCGATTCACCAGAACTCGTCAACGAAGCACCGTTCGAAGGCGCTTGGATGATCGAAGTCGAGTTGAACGACGCGTCAGACGTCGACAAGCTCATGTCAGCCGAAGAATACGAAGCGATGATTCAAGGCTAAACAAAACCCGGTTTCTCTTTACGAGAAGCCGGGTCTTTTTGATTAATCGAAGTCGAGACGGTAATGATCAGGCTCGATGAGCGACGTCCGGTTGAACAAACGATAGAACAGAATCCCGAGTGCGATTGGGATGAGCCCGAACAAGACGACGACAAGCATGACGTTCCAGAGCGCGAATCCTCCCGGCATCAAATGCAAGGCGTTGACCGGACCGATTAGACCCGAGACGCCGAATCCGGCACTGATTGGCGTGCCTTCAATCCGAAGGATACCTGCGAGCGCTCCAAGGATGGCCGCATTGGCGAGTACCGGCAACATCATGATCGGACGACGGACGAAGTTCGCCATTTGAATCTTCGGTGAGCCGAGGAAGTGGGCGATCGACGTTCCGGTCGCGTTCATCTGCCAGCCAGCGATGGCGAGACCGAAGCCGGCAGCGACGACGCCAAGGTTGGCGGCCCCTGCAGCGACACCAGACAGGCTGATCGCTGTGGCAATCCCGACCGTGGAGATTGGTGAGACGATGATGAGCGAGAACGCCATCGCGATCAACATGCCCATCACGATTGGCTGCAGTTCCGTCATCGTCATGATGATCGTTCCGACGTACGTCGTGATTTGTGAGATGTATGTGAGCAGGAACGCCCCGATACCTCCAGCGACGACGATGACCGTCATCGGCAAGACGAGCACCGTGTATGTCTTCAAGCGTGGCGACAACTGCATGACGAGGAACGTCGCGAGAGCGGCCGTCACACCGGCCGTGATGACGTCACCGATTCCGGCCATGAGGAACGCTCCTTCCTCGATGCGGATGGCGCCACTTCCGACCTGGGTCGCGATGCCGATCGTCCCGGCCTCGAGCGCCGAGCGTCCGAACTGCATGGCGACGGCGACACCGATGATGACCGGTAAGAGGCGCATCGCAATCGTCGTCGCATCTAAGATGAACTGCAAGGACGGAAAATACGGCAAGATGGCTTTCGTTAATTCACCGAGCAAAGCGCTCGGGATGAGGGCAATGAGAATGGCAAGACTGAGGCCGTTCAAGACGTTCATTAAAAATTGTTTTCCGGTAAGCTTCTCTTCCGTCATTGGGGATTCACCTGTCCTTTTCTACTGGTTTGCTGTTATGTACAAAAGTGATAAAGTTAATGACCATACTATGCCTCTTTCTGCTGAGCGTCAACAAGAAATGTTGAAATGTTCAGAATTTTCCATTTGAGCACAACTTTTGAACCGACTGGGCCGGATTCATATACTTAGAAGAGAGGTGAGCAAAATGATGACAGACGGATTCTTATATATATACGCCCCAATGTGCGGTACATGCGCCGTGGCCGAGCGGATGCTCTCGGTCGTCGAGGCGGTCGACCCAGAATTGAAGATTGAAAAACGCGATGCCAACTTTATCCCGAACGAGCTCGAGGCATATCAGGTTATGAGTGTCCCGGCGCTATTGAAGCTGGAGAATGGCCAAGTTCGCGATCGTTTGTACGCGTTTCAAAACGTCCAGCACGTCCTATCTTTCGTTAAATGAGATAGGATGATTAGAATAATCTGAAAATTTTAAATAATCAGTTGACACAGAAAGTTCACGAATGATATATTCATTACAACATCTTACTTGAACACAACATAGGACGAGATTTTCCCGTCATCAAGACGTTTTCGAACAACCGCTGCATGAGCTTACGCGATTTCAGGTGGACCTTCCCTTCGATTGTCCCCCAAAAAAATCAAGCGTCGGGGCACCGGTCGCGTAATTGCATGGTCCGTTCGAAGACCGAGTGATGGTTGGGTAAAAATCCCCCATATAAGGATGAATGCTCTGATCGGGCAAAAGAGGTTCATCTATGGGTTGTCCTTCAGTGACTCAAGGTGCTACGTTCTGTGTCATCCTCGGATGGCACCTTTTTTATTTTTTCGCATAAAATAGTTTGACATGAAAATAATATGTCGCTATGATAAGGCTAATCGAATACGCAACCACTCTTATCAAGAGAGGCTGAGGGACTGGCCCTATGACGCCCAGCAACCGCGGAGCAATCCGAAATGGTGCTAATTCCAGCAAGGTGAGAACCTTGGAAGATGAGAGCAATCGTTGTCCGTACGATAAAGTACGCACGTTTGCTCAAACGTGCGTACTTTTTTTGTTGTCAGGAGGGAAATGGATTGATTCAATTACGCAATGTGGCCAAATGGTTCGACACGAAAAACGGTCGGGTCCAGGCGGTCGATGATGTGTCGCTTACAATCGAAAGCGGCGAAATTTTTGGAATAATCGGATATTCAGGTGCGGGGAAGTCGACGCTCATCCGCTTGCTCAACCGACTCGAGGCACCGTCAAGCGGTGAAATCGTGGTCGCCGGCAGCGAGCTGACGAAGCTCACACCAAAGGAACTACGCGGGGTACGTAAAAACGTCTCGATGGTGTTCCAACACTTCAACTTGTTATGGTCGCGCACAGTCGCTGAGAATATCAGCTTCCCGCTCGAACTCATCGGGGTACCGGCGAGCGAGCGCAAACGCCGCGTCCAAGAACTCGTCGAGCTCGTCGGCCTCGCCGGACGAGAAGACAGCTATCCGTCACAACTATCGGGCGGCCAAAAGCAGCGAGTCGGGATAGCCCGTGCGCTCGCTACGAATCCAGAAGTGCTCCTCTGCGATGAAGCGACGAGCGCACTCGACCCGAAGACGACGGATTCGATTCTCGAACTGCTCGTCAGCATCAACAAGAAACTCGGGTTGACGATCGTCCTCATCACCCATGAGATGCACGTCATCCAAAAGATTTGTCACCGTGTCGCCGTCATGGAGGCCGGAAAGGTCGTCGAGACCGGGCAAGTCGCCGACGTGTTCCAACACCCGGAACAGCCAATCACGAAAGAGTTCGTCAAACAGATCGGCGCGGTCGAAGACATGTCGCTCACGTTCGAACATTTGAAAGCTCGTTATCCGAGCGGTCAAATCGTCAAGCTCAAATTCTTGAACGAGACGGCCGAACAACCGATTCTGTCGGAAGTGTTGAAGCAGCATGACATCGGCTTCAACATCATCGGCGGAAACGTGACGCAGTCACAAGTCGGTGCCCTCGGGACATTATTCATCCAATTGATCGGAGAGCCGGCTGAAGTCGAGCGGGCCATCGCCTCAATCCGATCACAGGCAGTGGAAGTGGAGGTAGAAAGCGATGTTTCCTAATGTAGATTGGCAAGTCATGTTAGAACAGACGTGGGAGACGCTCTATATGACGCTCGTCGCCGGAGCCGCGACGTTCGTCATCGGTCTCGCCCTCGGGATGCTCCTATATGTCACAAACGAGCCGCTCATGATGAAGAACCGTCCGATTTACACGGTCATCAGCGCGGTCGTCAACATCTTCCGGTCGATCCCGTTCATCATTTTGATTATCTTGCTCATCCCGTTCACGTTACTCGTCGTCGGGACGATGCTCGGGTCAACGGCAGCACTGCCGGCACTGATCATCGGTGCGGCCCCGTTCTATGCGCGGATGGTCGAGCTCGCGCTTCGCGAAGTCGACCGCGGCGTCATCGAGGCGGCTGAGTCGATGGGTGCGACAAAATGGCAGATCGTCTATAAAGTGTTGTTCCCAGAAGCATTGCCGGCCATCGTGTCAGGCATCACGGTCACGATCGTCGCGATCGTCGGTTACACGGCGATGGCAGGGGTCGTCGGCGGTGGAGGACTCGGGAACTTGGCGTTCCTCGAAGGATTCCAGCGTTCACAAAGTGACGTCACGTTCGTCGCGACCGTCTTAATCTTGGTCATCGTCTTCGTCATTCAGTTCATCGGCGATCGACTCGTATCTGTAATTGATAAGCGTTCTGCTTAATCTAAATAGAAAATTTGGAGGGGTTTTATAATGAAATCATGGAAAACAGTACTCGGTTTAACGGCAGCTTCAGCACTTACGATTCTCGCGGCTTGCGGCGGTGGGGATTCAGAATCAGGTTCAGGCGATGACAAGACACTCGTCGTCGGCGCATCAAACGTCCCGCACGCTGAGATTTTAGAGCACGTCCAAGACGAATACGAAGAGAAGGGCTATACGCTCGAAATCAAGAAGTTCCAAGACTACGTCCTCCCGAACAAGACGCTCGCAGACGGGGAGTTGGACGCGAACTACTTCCAACACGAGCCGTACCTCGAGTCGCAAATGGCTGAAAACAAAGACTACAAATTCGCTTCAGCCGGCGGCGTTCACATCGAGCCGATCGGTGTGTACTCGAAAGACTACGCGTCACTCGATGAGCTTCCAGAAGGCGCGGAAATCATCATGAGCTCGTCGGTCGCTGACCACGGACGTATCCTCACGATGCTTCAATCTGAAGGCTTGCTTACACTCGCGGAAGGCAAGACAACGGACGCGACGGTTTCAGACATCGTCGACAACCCGAAAAACTTGGAGTTCAAGACGGACGTCGAAGCGGCACTTCTCCCGCAAGCGTTCAACAACGGTGAAGGGGACGCGGTCCTGATCAACACGAACTACGCGATTGATGCCGGCCTCAACCCACTCGAAGACGCAATCGCTCTCGAAGGCGAAGATTCACCTTACGTCAACTTGATCGTCACACGTGAAGGCGACGAAGATGATGAGCGCGTCAAAGCACTCCTTGAAGTCCTCACGTCAGAAGAGACACAACAGTGGATCTTGGATGAGTACAAAGGTGCGGTCGTACCGGTCAAACAATAATTTCGTCAAGGCCCGGGCTATCCCGGGCCTTTTTTATTTGGAGTAGTTTTGGTTCACCAATAGAAGTACACTACATATATGTAGGAAAAGGGGGGATCCGGATGAACATACGACACATTCATCCGCTGACGCTGGGTGTCTTGTTTGGCACATTTTTTGCCCGGCTGTCGACATTTTTTGTTATGCCGTTTTTTGCGATTTATCTCGCGACGCTCGGTTTCTCGGCGAGTGTCATCGGGACGGTGTTCGCCATCTCGGCGCTATCGGGTCTGTTCATGAGCTTTTTCGGGGGAACGCTGTCTGACCGGTACGGGCGCAAACAGTTGATGCTGATCGGCATCGTCTTGAACGCCTTGACGTTCAGCGGCTTCGCGCTCGTGACAGAATTATTTTGGTTTTACATATTTTCGGTACTCATGGGTGTGTCGCGGTCGTTCCTCGAACCGGCGTCTCGCGCGCTCATCAGCGATACGACGCAGCCGGACCAGCGCGTCATCGTCTATAACGTCCGCTACTTTTTAATCAATATCGCGGCGGCGATTGGGCCATTGCTCGCGGTCGTTTTGTCGCTCACCGGCGCAAAGAGCGCCTTCTTCGTCGTGACGGGCGTTTACGTGATGTACGGACTCGTCATTTCGACACTGTTCCGAAAGTATCCGTTCGAGGAAGGGGACGGCGTCAAAGTCCGGCCGCGCTTGACGGAGACGTTCCGTGTGTTACAACAAGATAAGACGTTCCGCTTCGTCATCATCGGGATGATTTTTGCCATCATCGGCTATAGTCAGTTCAATGCGACGTTGCCACAGTTCATCGCTTTCCATGACGGATTCAGTGACGGCTCGCGTTTGTTCGCCTATCTATTGACGGTCAATGCGATCACCGTCCTTGTCGTCCAATATCCGATTATGCGATTCGGGATGCGGGTCTCACCGATCAAGTCACTCTTCTTCGGTGTCGCCACGCTGTCGTCGGGACTCCTCCTGATCGGCTTCGCGACCGAGACGTGGATTTTATTCGTCGCGATGGTCATCTTCACGGTCGGCGAGGTGCTCATGTTCACGATGACGGACGTGTTGACGGACGAATTGGCACCGGCCCATCTGCGCGGGACGTATTTCGGGGCGATGGGGTTGACGGCGCTCGGTCAGACGATTGGCCCCGTCATCGGAGGAGTGTTGCTTGATGGATTCGACAATGCAGCGTTGCCAGTGTTTGGAAGCTTGGCCGTATTGACGGCGTGTGGCGCCTTCTTCTTCACCGGCGCCTTGAAAGAACGGAAAGCAAGTTTGGCGTTAACCGAGGAAAAAGTTGGATAATGTCTTGATTTCCCGATATTCTCATTCTCAACATTTATGTTTTATTGAGAATGAATAATAAGGTGAGTCGCTTGAAATAAAAAATTGCCTAGATTAAGATTAGAATATATCTAATCTACGCCAAAAATGGCGAGAAAACGGAAGGGGTATCCGAATGTCTAACGTACCACACATGAAAATTGATGACCTCCGCGTCTCAATCGAAGGAAAAGAGATCGTCAAAGGTCTTAATCTTGAAATTAAAGGTGGCGAAATTCACGCCATCATGGGTCCTAACGGAACGGGTAAATCAACACTCGCATCGGCACTTATGGGTCATCCATTGTATGAAGTAACAGGCGGAAGCGTCGATTTGAACGGTGAAGACGTACTCGAGATGGAAGTCGACGAGCGCGCGCAAGCCGGAATGTTCCTCGCGATGCAGTATCCTGCTGAAATCAGTGGTGTCACGAATGCCGATTTCTTGCGTTCAGCAATCAACTCGCGCCGTGAAGAAGGCCAAGAAATCTCGCTCATGAAGTTCATCCGTGAACTCGATGCGAAGATGGACGTCCTTGAAATCCCTTCAGCAATGGCACACCGCTATTTAAACGAAGGTTTCTCAGGCGGAGAGAAAAAACGTAACGAGATTCTTCAGATGATGATGATCAAACCGAACATCGCCATCCTCGATGAGATTGACTCAGGTCTTGACATCGATGCGCTCAAAGTCGTCGCGAAAGGCGTCAACGAAATGCGCAACGAAGAGTTCGGCTGCTTGATCATCACGCACTATCAACGTCTCCTCAACTATATCGAGCCAGACTTTGTTCACATCATGATGGACGGAAAAATCGTCATGTCAGGTGGCAAAGAGCTTGCACAACGACTCGAAGCAGAAGGTTACGACTGGGTGAAGCAAGATCTTGGAATGACAGTAGACACAGAAGCGTAAGGAGGCTGTACGATGACCGTACAATTTGAATTGGATGCACAAGCAGTAGCGGCACGTGCAGAGGCGCTCGGTGGACCTTCATGGATGGTCAACCGTCGCAAAGAAGCAGCAGAACTTGCGCCGACTCTCGCCTTGCCAAAAGTTGAAAAGATCAAGATTGATAAATGGGACTTCGTCTCTGGAGACGTCGAGCTCACGAAGCATGACGGCTTGACGCCTGAAATCGAAGCACTTCTTGGAGACCACCGTACAAACGTGCTCGTTGAACGCAACGGTCATGTCGTCTACAACGAACTTGCGACGCCAGAAGGTGTCCTCTTCATGGGCATCAACGAAGCGATGGAACAACATCCGGACCTCGTCGAGAAATACTTCATGACGGAAGGTGTCCGCGTGGACGAAGAACGTTTGTCTGCGTTGAACGCTGCCCTCATGAACGGCGGTGCGTTCTTATACGTACCGAAGAACGTTCAGTTGAAAGACCCGCTCCAAGCCATCTTCACGATGGAACAAGCGAACGGCGCGCTCTATCACCACACGATCATCGTCGCAGACGAAGGCAGTGAATTGACGTACGTCGAGAGCTTCCTCTCGAACACGAACGAGCCGCACACGGTCAACGCCGTGACGGAAGTGTTCGCTGGCGCGAACGCGAAAGTCGTCTTCGGTGGCGTCGACCAGCTTGCTGAGTCGGCTCTATCGTTCATGAACCGCCGCGGTGTCGTCTATGAGAACGCACGCCTCGAATGGGCGCTCGGTCACATGAATGACGGCAACTCGGTCGTCGAGACGAAAACGCACCTCGTCGGAGACAACACGTTCTCAGACACGAAAGCGGTCACGATCGGTCGTGGCGCACAGAAACAAAACTTCAACATCCGGACGGACCATTTCGGGAAGTCTTCAGAAGGGTTCATTTTGATTCACGGTGTCCAAAAAGATTCGGCCACGGCCATCTTCAGCGGGACATCGATGATTCACCATGGCGCTTCGAAATCGAACGGCGTTCAAACGGAACGTGTGCTCATGTTGTCTGAAAAGGCACGTGGGGATGCGAACCCGATTCTCCTCATCGATGAGGACGACGTCATGGCAGGTCACGCCGCTTCGGTCGGACGCGTCGACGACGTACAGCTCTACTACTTGATGAGCCGCGGTCTGTCACGTAAAGAAGCCGAACGGTTGATCATTCACGGATTCTTGAACCCGGTCGTCGAGCAACTCGCGATCGAGTCGGTCAAAGACCGTCTCCGTGAAGTCATCGAAGGGAAAGTACGTTAAGATGATTGATGCCTCGATTCGTAAACAGTTCCCGATTTTAGATCAGGAAATCAACGGTCATCCGCTCGTCTATCTCGACAGCGCGGCGAGCTCCCAAAAACCGCTTGCTGTCATCGAGGCGATCGAGGATTACTATCGCCGCATCCACTCGAACGTGCACCGGGGCGTCCATACGCTCGGGACGCACGCGACGGATGCGTATGAAGGGGCGCGGGAGCGCGTCCGTTCATTCATCAACGCCGCCGTCCCAGAAGAAATCATCTTCACACGCGGGACGACGACGGCGATTAACCTCGTCGCGTCAAGCTACGGGGACGCCAATGTCGGCGCGGGGGACGAGATCGTCCTCACACCGATGGAGCACCACGCCAACTTGATTCCATGGCAACAGCTCGCCAAGCGTAAAGGGGCCACGCTCCGTTACGTCGAATTGACGCCGGACGGTCGGGTCACGCTCGACGCGGTCCGTGCCGTCTTGTCGGACCGGACGAAAATCGTCGCCATGAGTCACGTCTCGAACGTGCTCGGCACGATCAACCCGATCGCCGATGTGGCGAAGCTCGCCCATGAAAAAGGCGCGGTCATGGTCGTCGATGCGGCGCAAAGCGCACCGCACCGGAAACTTGACGTGCAAGCACTCGATTGCGACTTCCTCGCCTTCTCAGGCCATAAGATGCTCGGTCCGACCGGGATCGGTGTCTTATACGGGAAGAAGCAGTTGCTCAAAAACATGGAACCGGTCGAATTCGGTGGCGAGATGATCGATTACGTCGACTTGTATGAGTCGACATGGAAAGACATCCCGTACCGGTTCGAAGCAGGGACGCCGATTATCGCCGGCGCCGTCGGTTTGGCAGCGGCCATCGACTTTTTAGAAGACCTCGGTCTCGAGAACGTCGAAGCCCACGAACGGGCGCTCGCGACGTACGCCATCGAACAGATGCGTACGATTGAAGGCATTGAAATTTACGGACCAGAGGAACGGGTCGGACTCGTCACGTTCAATTTAGGTGACGTGCACGCCCACGACTTAGCGACCGTCTTGGATATGCAAGGCATCGCGGTCCGGGCCGGCCACCACTGTGCCCAGCCGCTCATGCGTCTCCTGAAGCAATCATCGACAGCCCGAGCGAGCTTCTACTTGTACAATACGAAAGAAGAGGTCGACCGCTTCATCGAAGGGCTACGTCAAACGAAGGAGTATTTCAATTATGAGTTTTAACAATCTCGACATGTTGTACCGACAGGTCATCATGGATCATTATAAAAACCCAAGAAACCGTGGCGTCATCGAAGATGGCGTGACGGTCGACTTGAACAACCCGACATGCGGGGATTCACTCCGACTCCAACTCCAAGTCGAGGACGGAATCGTGAAAGATGCCAAGTTCGAAGGTGAAGGCTGTTCAATCAGTCTCGCGTCGGCATCGATGATGACTCAAATCGTGAAGGGCAAGTCTGTTGACGAGGCACTCCAATTGGCCACCATCTTCTCGGAGATGGTCCAAGGAAAAGACTATGATACAGACACGTTCGACCTAGGCGACATCGAAGCGTTGTCTGGCGTCTCAAAGTTTCCGGCTCGCATCAAGTGTGCCACGCTCGCGTGGAAAGCGCTTGAAAAGGGAGTCGACGAGGAAGCGTAAGTAGAAGGAGGAGACCGATATGGCGAAAAACATGCCTGACATTGGCGATTATAAATATGGCTTCCATGACCGAGACATCTCGATTTTCCGTTCAGGCCGCGGCTTGACGAATGAAATCGTAGAGACGATCTCGCGCATGAAAGAAGAACCGGCATGGATGCTCGAGTTCCGCTTGAAATCACTCGAACAGTTCCGCAAAATGCCGATGCCGACATGGGGCGGCGATCTCACGGCACTCGATTTCGATGAGATCACGTATTATGTCAAACCGTCTGAAAAGACAGAGCACTCGTGGGACGAGGTTCCTGAAGAAATCAAACGTACGTTTGACAAGCTCGGAATCCCAGAAGCGGAGCAAAAATACTTGGCAGGCGTCTCGGCTCAGTATGAGTCTGAGGTTGTCTATCACAGCATGCAAGAAGACTTTGAAGCGAAAGGTGTCATCTTCAAAGATACAGACACGGCGCTCAAAGAAAACGAAGACCTCTTCCGTGAGTACTTCGGAAAATTGATTCCGCCGACGGACAACAAGTTCTCGGCGCTCAACTCGGCTGTATGGTCAGGTGGCTCGTTCATCTACGTACCAAAAGGCGTGAAGCTCGAGCAACCGCTCCAAGCTTACTTCCGCATCAACTCGGAGAATATGGGTCAGTTCGAGCGGACGCTCATCATCGTCGACGAGGGCGCTTCTGTCCATTACGTCGAAGGATGTACAGCACCGGTCTACACGACGAACTCACTCCACTCAGCGGTCGTTGAGATTTTCGTCAACAAAGACGCATATTGCCGCTATACGACGATCCAGAACTGGGCGAACAACGTCTACAACTTGGTCACGAAGCGTGCTGTCTGTGAAGCGGGTGGATCGATGGAATGGATCGATGGCAACATCGGTTCGAAACTCACGATGAAATACCCGGCCGTCATCTTGAAAGGTGAAGGCTCACGCGGTATGACGCTCTCAATCGCTCTCGGCGGTAAAGGGCAGCACCAAGACGCGGGCGCGAAAATGATTCACCTCGCACCGAACACGTCGTCGTCAATCGTCTCGAAGTCGATTTCGAAACAAGGCGGAAAAGTCTCGTATCGCGGAATCGTCCACTTCGGTCGTAAAGCGAAAGGTGCACGTTCGAACATCGAATGTGACACACTCATCATGGATAACGAGTCGACGTCGGACACGATCCCGTACAACGAGATCTTGAACGACCAAGTCTCACTCGAGCACGAAGCGAAAGTCTCTAAAGTGTCAGAAGAGCAACTCTTCTACCTCATGAGCCGTGGAATCTCGGAAGAAGAAGCGACTGAGATGATCGTCATGGGCTTCATCGAGCCGTTCACGAAAGAATTGCCAATGGAATATGCCGTCGAAATGAACCGTCTCATCAAGTTTGAGATGGAAGGATCGATTGGATAATCCTGAATAGATGAGGAAAGACGGTTGACATGATTTCATGTCGACCGTCTTTTTGTGTAGGCAATGCCTGTAAACAGGGAATAGGGAATGGGATAAGATGATGCATGACTGTAGATTCGAGAGGAGAAGATCACATGATGTTCTTGGTAACGGGATATTTCAACGCTGACAAAATGAACGAAAAGACCGACCTAGAAATCGATCAAATCATGGCGACGTGTGAACCATACTTACAGGAGCTATATGCAAGTGAACAAGTGTTGTTGGACATGGGGCTTGAAGCGAGCATGAAGCAACTCAAGCGGGAGTCACAGGAGATTTCGATTACGGATGGGCCTGTTACGGCATCGAAGGAAGTCATGGGAAGTGCGTTCGTGATTGAAGCGGTGGATATGGAGGACGCGGTCAGAATCGCTTCCATCCATCCGACGACCCAAGTGCCCGAAGCGGAAGCGTTAGGGTGGAGGCTCGAGATTCGGCCGGTTCACTATTATCGGGAGCGAGAGTGAATGAAAACTTCACCTGTAAAGATTATGCAGAAAAATATATTGACATTCCATGGAAACGTCGTCATAATACAAAGTAATTTGATATGAATACTCTTATTAAGAGCAGGTGGAGGGAATTAGCCCTATGAAGCCCGGCAACCATCCGTACTGAATCGCCAGTACGGAAACGGTGCTAAATCTAACAGCGAACGCTGAGAGATGAGAGGAAATCGGAATTTTTAGGAATCCTTCTGTCTCGTTTATGAGTTCAGAAGGATTTTTTTGTATTCTGCCTCTAACAGAGTTTCTATCAAAAAAATATAAGGGGGAATTTATTTTGAAAGGAAAATTCTTATTAAGTGCAGCGCTCGTCACAGGGTTAACGGTCTCGTCAGCTTTACCGGTTACATATGCGCATGACGAGCTTGGGGACATCATCATTGAGAAAGGGGAGCGCAATTCGGATGAAATCAGTTCGGTTCCCGTGACGGAAGGAAGCAAGAACGTCAAGTATCTACATGAGACGGCAGCAGTATCATTAAAGGAAATCCGAGAAGGCGTAAAAAATAGTACGGCCGACGTGTACGCCCATAAAGGGTTCGCATACACAGGAACAAATACTGCCGGTGGAGGAAACGGCGGGGTTCGCGTGTTTGACTTGAAAGATCCATCCAACCCGAAAGAAGTCGCTGTATTCGCCGACCAAGACATTCCTGGGACTTGGCAGGAAAAAGTAATCGTGAAGACGGTGAACACAAAATCGTTCAAAGGAGATTTGGCGGTTGTATCGGCACAACAACTCGACTCTAAAAATCCGAATTCTAAAGGTGGATTCCTGATTTATGATGTGACGAACCCGTATGAGCCGAAGAAGTTGGGTTTCTATGAAGTGACGAAGAAAACGAGAGGCACACATGAGCTTTACTTGACGACACAAGGGGACCGGGTATTGGTCCTTGCCTCGAACCCTTACGCGGACTACTATTCACACGGTAAAGAGAAGGACTTCCAACTCGTCGATGTCACCAACCCGGCGGAACCGAAGAAGCTATATGAGTTCGATCCACGCTCATTAGCAGAAGTCGATGAAAGCTTTGACGGATACAACTGGAACGCACCAGATGGCAAGAAGAGACCGGTCTTCAATCATAGCGCCTATGCGGATGAGAACGGGAAAACAGCGTTTCTCTCGTTCTGGGATCTTGGAACGATCATCTTGGATATTTCAGACCCAGATAACGTGACATACGAAGGACGCACAGCGTTCGCATCGGATCAACAAGGCTCGGCGCACTCGGCGGCACTTGCAAAAGGCGGGCACGGTACTCGTTGAAACAAGAGAAGTGTATGCACCGGTTAAATCAGGCTACGAACAAGCTTACGGATACACACGGATCTTCGACATTAAAAACAAAACGAATCCAAAACTATTGAGCGAATTCAAGACGGATTTGACAGAAGACATCTCTGAGAATCCGGCTGAACAAGTGACGTTCGGTAAAACGGTACACGATCCAAAAGTACATGGGAACACGTTGTACTTGTCTCACTATGCGGGCGGGGTTCGAACTGTTGATATTTCGAATCCAAGTCACCCGGTACAAATCGGAAAATACGTGCCGGCCGATGCGAATATCTGGGGCGTGTACGTCGATCAAAACTATGTGCTCGCGTCTGACATGGGTACAGGGTTGAAAGTGCTCCAAAAAACCAACAAGTAATGCCATCTCGACAACCAGCGAAGCTCGACTTCGCTGGTTTTTTGTATAATGAAACGAGGGGGCGATGTCGTGACCAATCGATTTTTATTAGAGAGTCGAGAACTGGAGACGTTCATGTCTCAAATGTTTGTGATTTGTCCACAATGTGGGGGCCGAGCGGACGTTTTGGAGAAGATTAATGAGGTACGCCTGAGCTGTTTCCATTGCGGTCATCTGCAAATGAAGCAAAACGGTACAAAATATATCGGTGGAGCTATCGATGTTCATTTCGGATTGCCGCTCTATCTACAAACAGGTTGTTGTGGTCATGTACTATGGGCTTACAACCAAGAGCACCTCGGCTACATGAAGCGTTATATCGAGGCGATGATACGGACAAGCGACAGGGCGAATCGCAGTATTGAGAGTCGCTTGCCTAAGTAAATGAAGAAAAAGCAGAATCGGGATGAAGTATTACGAGCGATTGTAAAATTAGAACAAATACGGTAGAGGTGAATTGGGTGGACCGACGAAAAGAACTGCATGAAATCGAGCTCTATCAGAAGCATTGTGTTATGCGCTCCCGTATCAAATCAAATACTTAGGAGAAGATACGTTATTTCCAAGTGAGTCGTTGTCTGAGTACGAATTGTTATGGGGAGAGTGGGAAGACATTTGGATAGAGTCTTCTCTACAATCAATCGAATGGATTCGATTGCGACCAAAGGTGTTAGTCTACAAGGGAGCAATCGTCGAACCGGACGTATGTGACATGACCGATGAAATAATATTTATTTTAACGAAAGAACGAATCCCGTTTATACAGGACAATAAAACGATTCAAATTTTTGGCTATGTTCGAGATACGGGAATATTTGAACCGAAACGTGACGTATAGCGTAATCCTGTATTTACTTTGTATATACTGATTGTTTAGTTTTTGTCGTAAAACGAAGGCGAGTCGGGTATGCTAAGTAAGAGAACACGTTTAGAAAGGGATGAAGCAGATGGATCACTTGAACACGATTGACCCAGAAGACATCACCCGCATCGCCGTCGTCGGCGCCGGCTGGGTCGGTATCAGTTTCGCCTATCAACTGTCGATGGCGGCGCTCTGTGAAGAGCTCGTCTTGATCGACTCGAACCACGCCAAGGCCGAAGGGGAGGCGATGGACCTCAATCACGGGATATCATTCGCCCCGAGTCCGGTCCGAATTTGGGCAGGTGACTACTCGGACTGCCGCGACGCCGATATCGTCATCATCACGGCCGGTGCCGCTCAAAAGCTCGGTCAGACCCAGATGGACCTCGCCGAACAAAATGCGAAGGTCATGCAACATGTCACGGAACAAATTATGGCGAGCGGATTCGACGGTATCATCGTCGTCGCGACGAACCCGGTTAATGTCATGGCACACGTCGTCTGGAAGGCGTCCGGCTTGCCGAAACATCGCGTTATCGGTTCAGGAACAGTCCTTGATACGGCACGTCTCCGTTATAAGGTAGGCGAGTACTTCGACTTGTCGTCACGGAACTGCCACGTCTATTATATGGGCGAGCATGGTGCTGGGGGCTTCGTCGCCTGGGACAACGCCCGCGTTTACGGGAAGTCGATGAAGCAGCTACTTGAGGAGAATGAATCGTATCGCCAAGAAGATTTGGACGCCATCTATCAAGGAGTCCGCGATGCGGCGAATCAAATCATCGAATATAAGAGCGCGGCGTACTACGCGATCGGGCTCGGGCTCCTCCGAATCGTCCGCGCCATCGTCCGGAATGAGAACTCCGTCGTGACAATCGGTGCCCATCTCGATGGCGAATACGGTGCCTCAGGTCTCCATATCGGCGTACCGGCCTTGATTGACCGGACTGGTATCCGCCAAATCGTCGAGATCGAACTGACGGACGAGGAACAAGGACAGTTCGATGCCTCGGTCGGACGGATTCGCCAAGCGATTGACAACATCGAATCATCAACATAAAAAGGACCCGGCTGCAATCGCAGCCGGGTTTGTCATTACGACGCCTTCTTCTCGGCGACGTCTTTCTTATAATATTTCTCGGACGTGAAGAACTCGGTCGTCAAGCGCTTCACTTCGCCGCTCAACATCAAGACGGCAATCATGTTCGGGATAAGAATCATCGCGAGCATCAAATCAAGGAAGTTCCAAATCATCTGTGCTCCACCGATTGCACCGATGACGATTGAGCCGATATAGACGACTTTCATCAGGAAGCCGGCCTTCAAACCGAATAAGTACTCGGCTTGGCGCGACCCGTAGAAGATGATGACGATAATCGTCGACAAGACGAAGAAGATGAGCGAGATTGTGACAAGCAGGCTGCCCGTGTACCCGAAGTACTGTTGGAACGCGATTGTTGTCAGGGCTGCTGGATCGTTCATCGCATCGGCCCGTGTCCATACACCGGACGACAAGACAACGAACGCCGTCGCGCTACAGATGATGAGCGTATCGATGACGATCCCGATCACGGCCCAGAAGCCTTGCCGGACCGGATGATCCGTTTGCGCAGCGGCGTGGGCAATCGGTGCCGTCCCGAGTCCTGCCTCGTTCGAATAAAGACCACGGGCGAAGCCCCAACGAATCGTCTCGGCGATGGCGGCACCAGCGAAACCACCGAGCGCGGCCATCGGTTGGAATGCGTATGAGAAGATGAGCCCGAGTACTTCCGGGATTTGTGAGAAATTCATCAAGACGATAATGAAACCGGCACCGACATAGACGAGTGCCATCGCCGGGACGATGACTTCCGTCACTTTCGCGATGCGTTTCATACCGCCGAAGACGACGAGGGCGACGAGCCCGGCGACGATAATCCCGGTCACAAGGGTATTGCCGTTGAACGTCTCTCTGACGGCCGAACTGACGGCGTTTCCTTGAACCATGATACTCGGGATGAGTTCGATCATGAGAGCGAAGGCGAACCATGAGGCGAGCCATTTCAGCTTCAAGCCTTTCGCCATATAGTAGACGGGACCGCCGACAAATTCACCGGCCTCGTTCTTCTCGCGGTAACGGACGGCGAGGACGCTCTCCGAGAACTTGATGGCCATCCCGACGACGGCGATGACCCACATCCAGAAGATGGCGCCCGGACCGCCGAACATGATGGCGGCTGGTACCCCGATGATATTGGCGGCACCGATCGTCGAAGATAAGGCCGACGTCAATGCCTGGCGGGGACTGATGTCACCTTCACCTTTTGGTTTTTTGAAAACACTGCCTAACGTTTGTTGCATTATGTAGATGGGGTATCGGAATTGGAAGAATCCTAAACGAATCGTCAAATAGAGTCCAGACAAAACGAGTAACGAGATGATTGGCACACCCCATAGCCAATCTGAAATTGTCGTCACCACAGTCACAAGTTGTTCCACATCACCACTCCTATCCAGTATTTTACTTATACATTGTTGCCTAACGAGACAGAGGCTAAACCCATTCTTTCAAATTAGAGGAGGAGACTTATATGAAACAAGCACAGCATCTCGTCGTATCGGGTCGGGTCCAAGGGGTCGGTTTCCGCTATTTCGCGCAAGCGACTGCCCTTGAATACGGCATCACAGGTTGGGTCCGGAATTTGAATGACGGGACGGTCGAACTTCAAATCGAAGGAGACGCGGAGAGACTCGAATCATATAAACGCGCCCTCTATGACGGCAATCGTTTTGTCGGGGTCGAACGGATTGAAGCGGAAGAGGCGACGATCGAATCATTCCGGAAGTTTGATATCCGTTATTGACCATTTTTCTCATTTACAGCTAGTCAGTGAGTGCGACCAACCGATAATTTGTAAATTAAGGGAACGGTTCCATACAATAAATCCACATTTCAAAAAAATAAACATCATTTTTATGGATAGGGTGGTCAAAAAAATGAAAGTGTGTATAATGAAATAGACCAAGCGGTTTATTGTCAGAAAATTTAGTCATTTGATTCATTGGGTAACACGGAAGGTATTACATGTATGTGGAGGTAGTTGTATGAAAAAATCGACATTATTCCCGTTAGCATTCACGATTTTCGCATTATTCTTCGGGGCCGGGAACTTGCTGTTCCCACCGATGCTAGGTGCGATGGCAGGACAGAACCTCGTCCCAGCCCTAGTCGGCTTCGTCATTACCGGCGTCGGGCTACCATTACTCGCGCTCTTCGCAGTCGCGCGGGTCGGCGGTGGATCTGACCAAATCGCTCGGTATATTCCGAAGCGGCTTGCGCTCGTCTTGACGGGATTAATGTACGTGGCGATTGGACCGTTCTTCGGGATTCCTCGGACGGCAGCAGTCACGTATGAGATGGGAGTCGTACCGTTTCTCGGTGCGCCATCTACGCTCACGCTCGCAATCAGTTCAACTGTCTTCTTCGGTTTGACGTTCTTCTTGACGTTACGTGCTCAGAAATTGATTGAAGTCATCGGACGCATCATCACGCCAATCCTCTTGCTCTTGCTTGCGGCAATCGGAATCACGAACCTCGTGGCTCCACTCGGGAAGCCGGTCGCACCAGCAGAAGGATATGAGACGTGGATTGGTGCCCTCGGGGAAGGCTTCAAACAAGGCTACTTGACGATGGACGTCTTCGGCGCTCTCGTCTTCGGTGCCATCGTGCTCGTCACGCTCAAAGCGAACGGGATGACGGACCAAAAAGAAGCATCTTCACTCCTTCGGACGTCTGGAATGCTCGCTGTCACGTGTTTGATGCTCGTCTATATCTCGCTCGGGTCGATTGGAGCGAACATGACAGGCCAAACAGGAACGACGGACGGAGCAAGCTTGCTTCAAGCGTTTGCAGGTTCGTCTTTCGGACAAGTCGGAATGCTCGCGCTCGGGGCTGCGGTCTTCCTCGCTTGTTTGACGACAGCGGTCGGACTCATCACTGAGTTCTCACGCTTCATCAGCAACACGTTCGAATCACTCAAGTATTACCAAGTCGTCATCGCGACGACGTTGTTCGGCTTCATGATTTCACTCGTCGGACTCGGTATGTTGATTGAAATCGCAGTACCGCTTCTCACGCTCTTGTATCCGGTCATGATCGCACTCGTGCTCGTCTCGATTACGGAGCGGATTCAACGCAACCCGCATGTCGCCATGAAGGCGACTGTATATACGGCTCTCGTGCTCTCGCTCTTCGAGACGACACACGGATTGGCGCCGTCAGCAGCAACAGCTTGGATCACGAACTTGCCGATGGCTGAGATCGGACTTGCTTGGGCAGTTCCAACATTGATCGTGTATGTGATCACACTGTTTTTACCGAAAAATCGTTCCAACCAAGCACTCGCTCAATCACGCATCTCATAAGCAAGTGTTTGAACACCCATCCTCTGGTCAAGGATGGGTGTTTTGCTGTCTTATCGTTTGCTCATTTCATTCATCAACAAGTAAAATGAAAGGATGAAAAGGAAGTGACATACATTGACGACTAAACAAAAGAAACAATTGGCGATTCTCATGTTGAACATGTTCATCGCTGTAGCAGGATTCGGGATTATCATCCCGATTATTCCTGATTATTTGAAGATGATTGGAGAAGGCGGAACCGCTGCCGGACTCATGATTTCTGTCTTTGCCGGTGCCCAGCTGCTCATGTCGCCGATTGCCGGGAAATGGGCGGACGTTTACGGCCGCAGGCTCATGATCATCCTCGGACTCATCGGGTTTACTATCTCGATGGGCGTCTTTTACTTATCAGACAACTTGACCGTCCTGTTGATTTCACGGGCGATTGGCGGCGTCGGGGCCGCTCTCTTGATTCCGGCCATCTTTGCTTACGTGGCCGATATCACAACGCTCAAACAACGGGCGAAAGGGAACAGTTATATTTCCGCGGCAATGTCGCTCGGGATTGTCATCGGCCCAGGAATCGGTGGTTTCTTCGCCGAATTCGGGTTGAAGGCACCGCTCTTGTTATCGGCGATCGTATCATTCGTTGCCGTCATCTCGTCAATCATTCTATTGAAAGAACCGGACCGTGAACCGTATGTCCAAACGAGTGAGAGTGAATCGTTACCGCGTCAACTCGTGTCGTCGACACGGAAACCGTATTTCTTCGTGCTCGTCATCAACTTGGTCATGGCATTCGGTTTGATGGCATACGAGTCGGTCCTCGGTCTGTTCGTCAGTGAGACGTTCAGCGCAACGCCGCAACAAATCGCGGTCATGATCACCGGGACGGGAATCGTCAGCGTTATCGTCCAACTGTTCGCGGTCGACCGTCTCGTCTCGCTGTTCGGTGAGATTAAAGTCGTGCTCATCTTTATCATGCTCGCCGCGCTCGGCTTCTTGTTCTCACTGTTTGCCGGGTCTTACACGATTTTCTTCGCGGTCACGTTGATTATCTTCTTGTCGACGTCAATTTTACGACCGGTATTGAATACGCTCGTATCGAAAATGGCAGATAAAGAGCAAGGGTTTGCGATGGGGATGAACAATGCTTATATGAGCATCGGGAATATCGTCGGACCGACGCTTGCCGGAATCGCCTTCGATATCGATATGCGCTATCCGTTTGTGATGGGGCTCGTTCTGTTGCTCGTGACGTTCGCGGGAACGTTGAATTGGTCGAAACGGAACACTGCGGCCACGTTCGAACAATAAGTTGAGGAGGGAATGTGATGATTTATGTCGGTGTGACGGGGTGGGGAGACCATGATTTACTGTATACGACCCCAGAAGAACGAAAACATAAACTGTCGACCTATGCGGGACATTTCCCGACCGTTGAAATCGATTCCTCGTTTTATGCGATTCAACCGGTGAAGAATTACGAGAAGTGGAACTTGGAAACACCGGAGACGTTCCAATTCATCGTCAAAGTTTCCAGGGAAATGAGCGGCCATGACCGGGAGCCGAAGCTACCTCTCGCCGAGCTGTTCGAACGGTATCGAACGTCTGTCGAACCGCTGAAACAAGCTGGGAAGCTACGAGCCGTGCTCGTCCAACTCCCGCCCTGGTTCGATGTCTCGAAGCCACATCTCGATTATTTACGGACGATCCGTGACGAGTTGCACGACTATGACATCGCCATCGAGTTCCGAAACCCGACGTGGTTCTCCGAGGCGTTCCGGGAGCGGACGCTCGCATTCTTAACGGAACAACGTTTCATCAATACGATTTGTGATGAGCCGCAAACGAAAGAGAGTAGCATCCCGTTCGTCCCGGTCGTGACCAATCCGGACGTGGCCGTCGTGCGCTTGCACGGCCGCAACACCGCCGGCTGGCTCCGAAAGCCGGGCATGACGAGCCAAGAATGGCGTCACGTCCGCTGCCTGTATCGCTATAGTGAGGATGAACTGCAGGAGCTCGCTGCGGCCCTCAAACAAGTCGATGAAACAGCGAAGTCGGTGTACGTCTACTTCAACAACAACTCGGCCGGCGACGCGGTACCAAACGCCAAACGGTTGATTGAGATTCTCGGTGCCGAATATGAACTCGCCCCGAGCCAAATCAGTCTGTTCTAGGAAGGGGGATCGTCTTGAGAACGATTACGATGTTCCATTATAATGACTTACATTCGAAATTCCATAACTGGCCGCGGTTCGTCTCGTTTTTGAATGAGCATCGGACGGACGAGACGCTCGTCTTCGATCTCGGCGACCATGCCGACCGCACCCATCCGGCGACAGAAGTGACGCGCGGACAAGTGAACGTCCGACTGCTCAACCGGATTCGACCGACGGCGGTCACGATCGGCAATAATGAAGGCATCACGTTCCCGCACGACTGGCTCGCCCATCTGTATGACGAGGCCGCGTTCCCGGTCCTATTAGGGAACGTCTATCAAGCAGCTGGTGAACGACCAGAATGGGCGTCGGAGACGCTCATCGTCGAACGAGAGGGAATTCAGATCGGGCTGTTCGGGGTGACCGCGCCGTATGAAGAGCTTTATCCTGAACTCGGTTGGGCCATCGAAGCACCACATGCGGCAACGGCGCGTGCCCTCGAGACACTTCGAGACTGCGACGTCATCATCGCGCTCAGCCATCTCGGCTTTTATGCCGACGAGCGGCTCGCCGAGGCGTTCCCAGAAATCGATGTCATCCTCGGAGCCCATACCCACCACGTACTCGATGAAGGTGTCGTCACGAACGGCGTCCTAATCGCGCAGGCCGGCAAATACGGGCAGTACGTCGGGCAAATCGAGCTAGCCATCGAAGGAAAGCGGGTCATCGAGAAACGGGCTTGTCTCCACGATGTATCGGAGCGCGAACCTGATGAAGCGACGGTCGCGGTCCTAGCCGCAGAGTATGGTCAAGCCGAGCGTCTGCTCGATGTGACGATTGCCGAGACACCAGGTTATGAAAGTGACTGGTTCGGTCCGTCAGCCATCGGAAACCTATTGGCGAGCGGACTCGCGGACTGGTGTGACGCCGAGTTGAGTATCATCCCATCCGGTGTCTTGTTAGAAGGTTTGCGCCCGGGCCACGTCACGCTAAATATGTTGCACCGGATTTGTCCGCATCCGATCAACCCTTGTCTCTTGACGCTTGACGGGGCGACCCTCGTCCGATTTTTGAACGACGTCCAAGAAGATGCGTTCACGACAATGCATGTCCGTGGCCTCGGTTTTCGCGGGACGGTGCTCGGTAGCCCGATCCTCCATGGAATCGACAGCCGAAACGGTCGCTATTCGATTAATGGTGAGGAAATCAATCTAGACGGGACGTATCGTGTCGCCACGGTCGACATGTTCACGTTCGGACCGCTCCTTCCGTATTTGGCCGATCAGCCGAAGCGTTACTTTATGCCGGAACTGCTGCGTGACGTGTTACGCGAGACGATCGTGACCCGTCATAATGCCATCCGAAAAGGATAGGGACGGGACCGGTCGGCATGCTATGATAGAACAGTGGAGGTGTGAAACATGATTAGAGTGAATCGCCACGGCTATACCGTCATTGAAGAGAAACGTGACGGTTTTGACGAGGAAGCGTTCATCGCACGCTATAGCGACGTGCTTGATAAATACGATTATATCGTCGGGGATTGGGGCCACGGACAGCTTCGGTTGAAAGGGTTCTATGAGACGAAGTCCAAGTTCGCGACGTATGATAATCGAATCGATCACGTGATGGATTACGTGTATGAATACTGTAACTTTGGGTGCCCGTTCTTTGTACTCAAAAAAGAGACGGAAATCGATGAGGCGGAAGACGGTCCAGTCTTCGGTGGTACGAAACAACCGCTCAAACTGAAACGCAAATTCAATAAATCGGAAGAAGTCGAGCCTTCGACCGGTACATGACGCGCTGATGACATCAGCGCTTTTTTGTTACATTTATTTTCCAAATGTTTCTTTTAGGTGAAAAGACGGTGTGACAGGTTTAGGGATAGGAAAATTGTGATAACTTATATTTAAGGTTATTGTTTCTGTTCGGGTTTTTGTGGGTTTTGGAAGTGAGGTGGAAGTATGCAACACGTACAAACGGCGACCGTCGGTGACCGCGATGACGTCCATAATCGAATTCATAATTTCGGCTTGGGCGTACTAGCGATGTTGTTCTTCGGGTTCGGGAGTATCATGACGTTTTACTTCACCGCCGCAGTCCTGATCTATGAGGTTGTCCACGTCTTGCTAATCCGCCGCTTTGAATATCGTCAGGCGTTTTTGAGAAGCCGCCTCTTTAAAATTATTTCGTTGGCGGCAGTGGCCACAGGTGTGCTCTTATTTATCGTATCGATGTCACAGTTTTTCATGGGCAACGTCATGTATTAAAGGGAAAGGGAAAACCTTTTCCCTTTTTTCGTGTTTTTTTGAAACTTTTCGTGAAGTGATGACGTACACTGAAGAGAGAACTCAAAAAAAGGATGATGAAAATGACTGCACAACTTAAGCAACATGCACAACAAATGTTAACTGGTAAGCGTTGGCTACTCGCCGGGCTATTAATTTTGTTCGTCGTCTTGAACGGGATTCCACAATCGTTCGCGCCTCCTGTAGATCCAGAAGCGGTCCCAACAGCAGCGGACACGGGACTTACGTTCTTGTCGCTCCTCCTCACATTATTGATTGCGCCGCTCGCCATCGGTTGGTCTTGGCTCGTCCTGTCTGTATCGCGCGGTGACAAGCCTGCTGTCTCGACGTTGTTCGAGCCGTTCAAAACGGGATACGTCAAGCACGTGCTCGCCCCGTTCTTCATGGGATTGTTTATCTTCCTTTGGTCGTTGCTCCTCGTGATTCCGGGAATCATCAAAAGTTTCTCGTACTCTCTCACGTATTACATCTTACGTGACCAGCCGGAATTATCGGCCCTCGAGGCGATCACCGAATCACGCCGGATGATGGACGGCCATAAGATGGACGCGTTCAAACTCGTCCTCTCGTTCATCGGTTGGTTCCTTCTCGGGGTCATTACACTCGGCATCGGTTTCTTGTACGTCTATCCGTACTTTACGACGACGTATGCGACGTTCTACGACTCACTTCGGAAAGCAGAACAACCGCAGACGAACCATATCGGGACAGATTTTGAACAAGGATTCTAAACGAAAACCTCCGCTCATCGAGAGCGGAGGTTTTGTATTAGGCGTTGACTTCTTGTTTTTGGAGGTAGGGCTTGAGCGACAGTGTGTGTTCGGCGACGACTTTACGAATCGTCTTCGTCTTCGATCGCATGACGAGTGACGTCGTCTCGACGATATCGTCCGTCAAGAATTTTACGCCGTCCAGCAATTCGCCCGATGTGACGCCTGTCGCCGCAAAGATGCAGTCGTCGCTCTTGACGAGGTCGTCAAGCGTGAGCAATTGGAGCGGGTCCTCGATGCCCATCGAGATGACACGTGCCGTCTCTTCTTCATTCATCGGGTGGAGGCGTGCCTGCATATCGCCACCGAGCGCCTTGACGGCCGCTGCCGTGATGACGCCTTCTGGTGCGCCGCCCGTACTGATGAAGATATCGATCGGGTTCGACTTGACGGCCGCTGCGATTCCGGCCGAGACGTCGCCGTCTTCAAACAGCTTGACGCGTGCGCCCATGTTCATCGCCGCTTGACGGAAATGTTCATGACGATCACGGTCTTGCATGATGACGGTCACTTCCTCGATGCGCTTGCCGTTATAAAGGGCGGCTTTCTCGATAATCGACTCAAGCGGTTCGTCGAGTGAGACTTTGCCTTTTAAATTCGGGCCGACGACGAGCTTATCCATATACATATCTGGTGCGTGGAGGAGGGCGCCTTTATCCGCGACCGCGATGACGACCATGGCGTCCCCGAGTCCTTTGGCGACGATCGACGTCCCTTCGAGCGGGTCAACGGCGATATCGACTTCTGGTCCGAACGTCGTCCCGAGGCGTTCACCGATATAAAGCATCGGTGCCTCATCGAGTTCACCTTCACCAATGACGACAGTTGCATCCATATTGATCGTGCCGAGTACTTCACGCATGGCCGATGTCGCTGCGTCATCCGCTTCGTTCTTTTGCCCACGACCGATCCATTTCGATGAGGCCAATGCTGCTGCCTCGGTTGCTCGTACGATCTCTAACGCTAATTCTCGTTCCATAGTGTTGTACCCTCCACATGATATCTATTTAATGTGACATACTAATAGTTGTGTTAATCCGTGGATTAGTGTATCACAATTACGTAAATGATGTAAATAGGAGAGATTCTTTTCTCGAACGAGAAAAAGGATTACTATAGGAGGCAGGGGGGATTGCGATGTATTTTGTAAACAGAGAAAAGATTAACGAGACGTTGACCCATATGGAGACGATGCTCAGTCGACTCGACCAAT
Source organism: Exiguobacterium sp. s56 (assembly GCF_018618255.1). Classification (NCBI taxonomy): domain Bacteria; kingdom Bacillati; phylum Bacillota; class Bacilli; order Caryophanales; genus Exiguobacterium; species Exiguobacterium sp. s56. The sequence goes on from NZ_JACSLR010000006.1 coordinate 125,525, forward strand.
TAGAGGGGGACGCGTTCACCATCGAGCTGGCGAAACAACGTTTGGCCGTTCACTTGATGGAGGGCGTGATTGACGTCGGCAACTCGATGATTGACGGGTTCATCATGCGTGACCCGGGCAGTTATGAGGATATTGTCGACATCTTGCTCGACGAGCGTGTGCTCGACGCCGAGACGGCGGAAGCGACGAAAGCGCTCGTCGGATTACGGGCGCACTATGTCAGGGAGTTCGTCACGGCAGATTCGGCCCGGTTCGACGTCTGGGTCGACCGTGATAAATCAACGTTCGAGGCATTCCCAGAGCAGGTCCGACGCTATCTCGAGGTGGAGCTCGGTCCTGTATCAGCATTTTTACCAGAAAGCGAGTGATTAGATGAATCCGATTAAAGGATACTTATTTGATTTAGATGGCACGATGTATGCGGGGACGGCCCCGATTCAAGCAGCGGTCGATTTCGTGAATCGACTCGAGGCGACCGGCTTCCCATACTTATTCGTCACGAACAACGCGTCGATGACGCCGGAGCAAGTGGCGAATAAACTTGTCTCGATGGGTGTGCATGTGACGCCTGAGCACGTATTGACGAGTGCGATGGCGACGGCCCGTTATATCGAGAAGATGACGCCCGGGGCGACGATTTACATGATCGGTGAAGATGGCCTGCGCCTGGCGCTCGAAGAACGCGGTTTCCATGTGACGGAAGAGGCGAAGGCGGATTACGTCGTCGTCGGGCTCGACCGACACATCACATACGAAAAATTGGCGAAAGGCGCGCTCGCGATCCGCTCCGGCGCTCGTTTCATCTCGACGAACGGTGATATCGCCATTCCGACCGAACGCGGCTTTTTACCGGGGAACGGTGCGCTCACGTCCGTCTTGACGGTGACGACGGAAAAAGATCCGTTCTTTATTGGTAAGCCAGAACCGGTCATGGTCGACATCGCGCTTGAGATGATTGGTCTCACGAAAGAAGAAGTCGTCATGGTCGGAGATAACTACCATACCGACATCTTGTTCGGGATCAACGGTGGGATTCGGACGCTCCACGTCAACTCAGGCGTACATGGTCCGGCTTTCATTCAGGAACAAGAAAAACTCCCAACCTATATGGTCGAGAGCTTGGACGAATGGACACATGCATGAAAAAAAGGGATGACATGATTGTCTCCCTTTTTGTTTAGAATACTTGTTCGACTTCAACGATGCCAGGTACTTCTTCGATGAGCGCGCGCTCAATCCCGGCTTTCAATGTAATTGTTGAAGATGGGCAGCTGCCGCATGCACCCATCAAACGAAGTTTGACGATGCCTTCTTCTACATCAACGAGTTCGACGTCACCGCCGTCGCGAAGCAAGAACGGGCGTAATTTATCGAGTACTTCTTGGACTTGATCAAACATTTCCATGGTATCTACCCCTTTCTGGTTCTCTTTCATTCTAGCAAGTTTGAGATTGTTTCTCAATCATTAACGCTGAGCGTTTTGTGACGATGCAGCTTCTTGATTTTTGTATAATAGGAAAGAAGAGGGGGAATGGATATGAAAATCACGGTATATGGGGCCGAAGTACAGTGTGCGAGCTGTGTCGGGGCGCCGAGTTCGATTGAGACATACGAATGGTTGCAAAGCGCATTGGCACGGAAATATCCGAATCAGGCGTTTGAGTTCGAGTATATCGATTTTGAGACGGCGGACGATGACATCGCCGAAGCGATCAAGCAGGACGAGTGGTTCTATCCGCTCGTGCTCATCGATGGGGAAGTGGTGGACGAAGGGGTCGTCCAACTACGGAAAGTCTATTCGGCCATTGAACAGACGACAGCATGAAAAGAGTCGAGCGACGATTGTCGTTCGACTCTTGTGCGTTATAGAAGACGGAACGACGACGTCGCCGAACCTGCCGTGTAACCAGTGAGCGTCGCATCAGATTTTACTTGATACGTCCCACGTTGTGACGAAGAGCTTGTCGAGAGCGTGAACGTGATGGCGCCCGTTGAACTTGTCTTGCCTGTTCCTGTGAGCGTCGCGCCGTTTGGCTGTGTGACCGTCACACGGACGTCGGCGTTCGCGACCGCTTGGCCGTTCGAATTCCGGACTGTTGAAGAAATCGAGACGACTTCACCAGCGTAGTAAGTTGATTTCGATGTCGATACTGTCGTCGTGAGCGCTTGGACCGGTTGCGTCGTGCCGCCAGACGTCGGTGCTTGCACGAGTCCGTTCCCGAACCAGGTGTCACGGCCGGCCGTTCCGAGGTCGATCGAATCTTGTGACAGTTTCGTGCGGAGTTGCGAGCTCGACAACGTCGGGAACGCTTGCTTCATGAGTGCGAGGTTACCGGCGACGTAAGGTGTCGCCATCGATGTCCCGCTCATTTGACCGTAGCCGCCGTTCGCGAGTGTCGAGTTGATGCTCACACCTGGTGCCGCGACTTCGACCGTGCTACCTGTCGCCGAGAACGAGGCGCGGTTGTTGTTGATGTCCGTCGCCGCGACGGCGATGGCCGAGCTGTAACGGGCTGGGTAGTTGACGAGATCACCTGTACCGTCAGCGCGTCCGTTGTTACCGGCTGCCGCGACGACGAGGATACCCGCGTTATTGGCGCGATCGACGACTTGTTGGAGCGTCGTCGATGGACTTGTCGTCCCGAGACTCAAGTTGATGACGTCCATATCGTTCGTGATCGACCAGTCAATCCCGGCGATGATACTCGAGAGGCTACCACTACCGTTGGCTTCGAGTGCTTTAACAGCATAGATGCTCGCCTCATGGGCAATCCCGACCGTTCCGATGCTGTTGTTGCGGGCACCGATAATCCCGGCGACGTGCGTACCGTGACCGTTGTCATCCGCGTATGAGCTCGTGACTGTACTGAACGAGGCACCACCAGAAATCGTCAAATCAGGGTGCGGCGAGATTCCGGTATCAACGACCGATACTTTCACGCCTTTCCCGGTGTAGCCACTCTGCCAAGCTGATGGAGCTTTCAACTTCGGAATGCCCCAGTCTTGCGTCTGATTTTCGATTTGTACCGTTTGATCGACTTCCACGTGGGCGACGTTCGGGTTGTTCTTCAAGCCATTCAAGGCAGCCTTCGGTACTTCGAGCGCTGCGGCCGGAATGTTTTTGTACTGTTGGCGAACTTCCATGCCTTCGATTGAGAGCGGGATGTTCTTCGCTGACTCTTTGAAGACGACGATGACGCGTTCTTTCGATTTGTTGGGAGCAGCTTCCGCGGCTTCCGGGACGGTTGACAAGACGAGCAATGAGGCGAGGACGGTGCTACAGATTTTTTTCAACTTGTTTCCTCCTTCGGGTTATGTAGGCGAGGCGACACGAAGTCGTTCGGCCGTGACCCTAGAGTAACAAGTTTTGCCAACGGGTAGAATATGTCAATCGAATCAATAATCTGAATATTTAGATAAGGATACAGGGGATTCAGATACAAGACTTTTGGCTCAACACGACGGTGGCTGAACGACAAATGGATTGCTTTACACTAAAAAGGATCGACCGAGATGGCCGACCCAGGCATGTTATTTAATGACTTTATGTTTCCAAAGAATTCCGGACTTGAGCAATCGCGCGACTTTTCCGGTGAGCGACTGCTTGCCCATGAAGACGCCGAATCCGGCCTTCTTCCCAAGCGATCCTAACGTGCCTCGGAGTTTGATATCCGGCAAATCTGGATACCCGACACCTTTCCATTTACAGAGTAGCACTTGGACGATCTGTTCGGCCTGCGCTTCCGCGAGCTGACCCGAAGGTGCATACGGCAGGCTGGCGTTGTCCCCGACGACGAAGATGTCGGGCTGTTCCGGGACGTAGTGGTGTGGTGTCAATTTGACACGTCCACCCCCGTCGAGTTCCCAACCTTGGTTGCGGACGACGGCGACCGGTTGAATCCCGGCGGTCCACACCGTCAAATCGGAAGCGAAGTGCTGTTCATGGTTCCATAACCCATCGGCGTCGACCCGGACGATGTTCGAGTTATTGATGACTTCGACACCATGTTCCTCGAACCAAGACTGGACATACATCGAGACGCGGTTTGATAGGAACGATAGGACGGACGGGCCGCGGTCGAACAAACGGACCGTCAAGTCGGGACGACTCTCGCGCAGCTCGCTGGCGAGCTCGACACCGGACAGGCCGGCACCGACGATCGAGACGACCGATCCCGGAGATAGGCCGTTGATTGCTTGCTGGGTCTTGCGTGATTCTTCTAACGTTTGGATGCTGTACGTGAACTCGGCGGCACCGGGCACGTTGTGATACTTGTCCTCGCAACCGAGGCCGATGACGAGGTCGTCGTACGGCACTTTTTCCCCGCTCGCGAGCAGGACCATTTTGTCCCCCGTATCGATATCGGTGACTTGGCCGTATATGTAGTCGACCTCTTCTGGAAAATCGATGCGGATGTCACGATCCGACACGGTCCCCGCCGCAAGTGCATAATACTCTGTTTTTAATCCATGGTAAGGTAGACGGTCGATGAGTGTGATCGATACGTCCTTCAGCTGATGGCCGAGGACACGTTCGATTACACGCATACCCCCGTAACCGCCTCCCAAGACGACTAATTTGCGCATAAAAATCCCCCTTTGTTACACTTCAACTGTATCATGTTATAATACGCCGTAGAAGAACCATTTTCCTGCTTTGAAGGAAAGGGGAAGGGTGAATGACATGATGAATCCGATCATTGAGTTCTGTGCCTCCAATTTAGCGATGGGTTCACAAATCGCCCGCGCCAAATTAGAGTCCGATCCAGACTTAGACGTCTTCGAATATGGCTGTACGGGCTACTGCGGCGTCTGTTCGCTTGACTTGTTTTGTCTCGTCGATGGTGAGGTCGTGACCGGGGATACACCGGAACAACTCGTGACGAATGTATATGAAAAAATTGAAGAAATGGCATGGTGAAAAAGTTTGAAGGACCTTCAAACTTTTTTTATTTTGACCGTTTTGACCCGTTGCATTTTTAAAAAGGGTCTGTTATATTCAAAGAGGTTCGAATGTAGGTTGTCTGACGTTTAACAACAGAAAAAGAAAGCGTTTCAAACGGTAGGACACATCTCGATTCGGGTATATCATATTATCAGGTTTCCCCAATATGAAAGGAGCACAACACCAATGAATATCATGAGCGTGGTTGGTATTTTGGCACTAATTGGAATCGCTTACATCTTCTCGACCAACCGTAAAGCCATCAAATGGCGCACCGTGCTTGCCGCTTTCGCGGTACAGTTTACGTTCGCCTTCCTCGTCCTCTTCACTACAGTAGGACGTAACGCGTTAGAATGGATCTCAGGAGGCGTCCAGAACGTCTTGAACACGGCGAACGCCGGGATTAGTTTCGTCTTCGGTACAGCTGTCGGCGGAGACAACTTCGTCTTCGCGTTCCAAGTGTTGACGATTATCGTCTTCATGTCGTCACTCATCGCACTTCTCTACTATGTAGGTGTCATGCAGTGGGTGATCCGTATCCTCGGTACGGCTCTCGCCAAAGCACTTGGCACATCACGTAAAGAATCGCTCTCAGCGACAGCGAACATCTTCGTCGGTCAGACGGAAGCACCGCTCGTCATCAAACCTTACCTTCCAACGATGACGCAATCGGAACTCTTCGCTGTCATGGTCGGTGGTCTCGCCTCGGTTGCCGGTTCAGTTCTTGCTGGATACGCTGCTCTTGGTGTACCGCTCGAGTACTTGCTCGCAGCGAGCTTCATGGCTGCTCCTGCTGGTCTCATGTTCGCGAAAATCATCGTCCCGGAAACAGACGTACCGGATGACGATATCGAAATCGCTGAAGATGAAGAGAACAAGGCAGCGAACTTCGTCGATGCAGCCGCTCGCGGTGCCTCTGACGGTCTCTTCCTTGCATTGAACGTCGGTGCGATGCTTCTCGCCTTCGTTTCATTGATCGCGCTCGTTAACTTGATTCTCGGTGGAATCGGTGGCTTGTTCGGTTTCGACGGTCTCACGCTTCAATTGATTCTTGGTTATGTGTTCGCACCGCTCGCATTCGTGATCGGTGTGCCATGGGCAGATGCTGTTCAATTCGGTAGCTTCCTCGGACAAAAACTCGTGTTGAACGAATTCGTCGCTTTCTCTGAATTCGCACCAATCATCGGTTCTGGTGACCTCTCGGCACGTACGGAAGCTATGATCGCGTTCGCACTCTGTGGATTCGCTAACATCTCGTCACTCGCTATCCTTCTCGGTGGTCTTGGTGGAATGGCACCGAACCGTCGGAACGATATCGCGCGCATGGGTGTCCTCGCGATTCTCGCAGGTACGCTTGCTAACTTGATGTCAGCCACGCTTGCTGGTCTGCTTCTCTAATCAAATACGATATACTCAGAGTGATCACTTCGGTGGTCACTCTTTTTTGGGGAGGAATGACATATGTATGGAATGATAGCGCTTTTTGATGAACAAACGGAGAAACGAATTCAAGAGGTATGGGAAGGCTTGAAACAAGAAGGAATTACTTCTTATGCATATGAAGTCTCGAATCGACAACCTCATATAACATTAGCTAGTTACAGTAGTTTGAATGTTGAGGCGTATATCGAACTGATGGACAGCTACTATCAATCGAAGGAGATTATAAATCTAACATTTAGTACGTTGGGTACGTTCATTCAATCGAGTGCACTTTTTCTTTCACCTACAATCTCATCCGGATTGAGGAGCCTCCACTTAGAGCATTATTGTATATTTGGGGAGTTTAATGATAACGCTGAGTCCTTATATTTGCCGGACTCATGGATTCCGCACTGTACACTGGCAAACAGATTGTCTAAAGAAAAGATGAAAGATGCTTTTGAATATTGTACTGATATTGTAAAACCTATAGCTGGAAAAATTGTAGAGGTGGCATTAATTGAATTAGTAACACCGATTCACGTTCGAGTATTACATAGAGTAAAATTATCCGCACAAAAGTAACAAAGCTAAGTTACTTAGGTGCATTCTTCTGTCAGGTTTGTCATATGTGACTAGGACCGATAGAAGGGATTGACCAGGAAACGGTGGGGTTTTATCGTTCCTGACGAGGTATATCCACTTCTTGGAGTCTCGGCCAAGTGGCTTGCCAATTCTTTTTATTGATCCGGGCTCGATAAATATGATGGTGTGAAGCGTCGTTCGCAAAGGCCGGGGTCGGTCGTAACTTTAGTTCGACTATGTCGTCGATACCGTAAGGGGCGGCCAGCTTCAAGCGTCCGCCCGCACCAAGACTGACACCGATGGCCGTGACCGTCTCAGGGAAATGGGCCAAGGCATCGACCGCAGATTGATACGGTGGCAATTGATTGACCAGATGCATGCGGGCCTGGTTTTTGACCGACCAAGGGACGTTCGGTAACAGGTCGTGCAGTTGTGCCTCATACTGTTTTTCAATCGCCTCGTCGATGTGAGATCGGTCAAAGTAGATGACATCGACGTCCTCGATCGGCGTCGGTACTTCGTAGCCGTGCGCGTCATCCCATATTTTTGCCCGCACGTATCCGGCACAAATCCACCAATCGGGTAAACCGAGCGAAGCGACGATTGTCAACAGACGCATCAGTTCCACATCAGTCTCTAAAAAATGGGTCACATCTTCAGTCGTGTTCAATCCATCTCCTCCTATTCTCTCATTAGCATAGCGTACCTATACAAAAAGCACCTAGACCCCGGTCTAGGTGCTTGTCAGTTACGCTTGAAGTTGCATGCGCTGGCGTTCGATCCACGGCTTCAATTTGAGGAAGAGTGGGACGAACAAGGCGCTGATCAACAAGGCCTTAATGAAGTTGAACGGCAAGATACCGTATAGGACGAGGTCCGTTTTGACTGCCGGTTGCGCCATCTCGGTCATGCCGAAGAAGAACGCGTAGGCTGGTAAGATGAGCAAATAGTTCAAGATTGCCAAGCTGAGTGCCATCGTGATCGTACCGGCCACGAGGCCTGAAGCGAGCGCTTTATTCGTTTTACGTTTATGGTAGAACCATGCGACCGGATACATGAAGGCGACGCCTGCAAAGAAGTTCGCGACTTCGCCGACCGGAACGCCGCCACCGTTGAAGACATAGTAGAGGACGTTTTTTAGAGCGACGACCACGACGCCTGCGAGTGGGGAGAACACGATCCCGGCGACGAGCGCGGGAATGTCACTGAAATCCACTTTTAGGAACGGTGGTAGGAAAGGCAGCGGGAAGTTAAAGAGCATGAGGACAAAAGAAATGGCCCCGAGCATCGATAGCGTCACCAGTGTTGTCAATCGTTTGTTGCGCGTTGTTTTCATCAAAATCTCTCCTTTTGTCGCTCCTTGATGAATGGCACCCGTCGCATAGAAAAACCCGATTGTATCAAACAATCGGGAGAGTTTACGCGCATACGAAATAGATGTTCTCATCGGTGTTTAGACCACGCCGAAGAAAACATCCGGATATCGGTCGGATGCCGCCATCTTCTCCCATCCAGACTTTACTGTCGGCTTTCGAATCTCACGAAATCAGCAAGCAACGCCTTGCTCGCTCACGGGCTGAGAAGAACTTGTCTTCAATACCGCCGGTCGGGAATTTCACCCTGCCCCGAAGATGGAACGATTTAATTTTTTTTGTTACAGTTTAGTTATACAAGATATTTCACAAAATCTCAAGTCAGTTGACTTGAAGTTAAGATAACGAAGGAGGAGTTCAGATGATTCATTTGACAGAATCAGCCGCATTACAAGTCATCGATATGATGAAACAGACCGAACGCCCCGACGACCAGTACTTGCGGATCAAAGTGCAAGGGGGCGGGTGTACCGGCCTGTCTTATGGGATGGGGTTTGATGAGGATAAGACAGACAAGGACGTTCAGTTTGACCACTATGGTGTCCGTGTCATCGTCGCGGAAGCCGATCACGGGGTCGTCGACGGTCTCGAGATTGACTATAAGCAGTCGATGCTCGGAGGCGGCTTCACGATTAAAAATCCGAACGCCATCGCCACGTGCGGTTGCGGCTCGAGTTTCCGGACGGCATCGAACGCCGGGACACCTGGGGATTGCTAAACGAAAGGCCAATCATGTCTCATGATTGGCCTTTTTTGTATTCAGTCTGTCTCTTCAATCAGAATTAATCGAATGAGTTTCGAAGCCGCGTCTAACTCGATTTGATGTTGCCAAGGACGAAACGCTGTGATTTTACACGTGTCGTTCGTGATGCGGAACGAACAGACGCTCTCTTCCTCTTGGTCAAGGACCGAGTAACGGCTGAAGTCCGATAAGCTTTGGTAAATGGCATATTGTGTCGGTAATTCACACGACCATCCTTTTTCTAATGTGATCTGATGCATGCGTCTCGCCTCTTTCTTCTCTATATATATAAGAATAACAAAAATATTCAAGGATGTGGAAGATTAGTCGAGAGGATGCAAGGGAAAATGAAAAGAGATGTCATTTCATGTAGGAGGGGCAGGGACGATGAGAAAAGTATTGATTTTCGGTGGCTCACGCTATTTTGGAAAGCGGTTGGCGCTTCGGTTGGCGGAGGCCGGTGACGATGTGACGATTGTGACGCGTGGACAACTGCAAGTACCCGAGGCGGAGGGCATCCGGTCGATCAGAGGGGACCGACAGTCGGTGGCGACGATGAAAGATTTGTCACGCGACCATTATGATGTCGTCTATGACAATATTTGCTTTAACCCGTACCAGGCAAAGATCGCCTCGGACGCTTTCATGGACCAAGTCGGTAAATATGTGCTCACGTCGACGATGTCGGTTTATGCGCCAGGCGCCGAGTTGAAAGAAAGTGATTTCAATCCGCTCCATCATGACTATCATCTCGAATCCGAACATGATTACGGGCAAGGGAAGCGAGAGGCTGAATCTTATTTCTTCCATCGCGCCTCGTTCCCGGTCGCGACGGTCCGCTTGCCAATCGTGCTCGGACCCGACGACTATACAGACCGTCTCAAGTTTTATATCGACGCCGTCCGACGGGAAGAGCCGATCGTACTGCATCACCCGGAAGCGAAGATGGGGTTCATCTCAAGCTTTGAGGCGGCCGCCTTTCTAGAATGGGTCGGTCGGGCGAACGTGACCGGACCGTTCAACGCGGCGAGTGAAGGGGTCATCTCGCTCGGGGCACTCATGGAACGGATCGGCCATCACTTAAATAAACCGGTCCAGATTATCAAAGATGGCGAGTCGTCGCCGTACGATACGGACGTCGACTATTATATGTCGATTGCCGAGGCGAAAAAGGCCGGGTTCGTCTTCACCCAACTCGACGACTGGCTCGACCGGGTCATTGTACAAACAATCCGCAAATGAAAAATGGCCCTCATCATCGCGATGAGGGCCACATCGTTATTTCCCGGCAAATACCGAAGTCGAATGTTGCGGGTGACGCGCTGTCGGGTCGACGAGCTGCTTCACTTGGTTGATGGCAATCGGAGCTTCTCCGAAGCCTGTCGCAATCAATTTTACTTTTCCTTCGTACGTGGCGATGTCACCACACGCGAAGATGCCGGCGACCGTCGTCTCCATCCGCGAGTCGACGCGGATCGTGTTCTTCTCGAACTCCATGCCCCAGTTTTTGATTGGGCCGAGCGATGAGACGAAACCGTAGTTACAGATGAGGTCATCGATCTCGACGAATTTCGATTCGCCGTCCTTGTCTGTCAATTCGACCGACTCGATGTGCGTCTCACCTGAAAGTGATTCGATGTTATATGGCGTCCAGACGTTGATCGTCGAGGCCTTCATTTGCTCGACCGTATGCTCGTGGGCACGGAAACGGTCACGGCGGTGAACGATATGGACTTCCTTGGCGATGCCTTCAAGCATGAGCGCCCAGTCGACGGCAGAGTCGCCGCCGCCAGCGATCATGACGCGGCGGTCGCGGAACTTCTCCATGTTGTCGACGAAGTAATGAAGGTTGGCATAATCTTCGCAACCATCGATGCCGAGCGGTCGTGCGGCGAATGCCCCGTTCCCGGCCGTGATGATGATGGCTTTCGTATGGTACTCATCCTTGTTCGTCGTGATCTGGAACGTGCCGTCTTCAAGACGTTCGACCGTCTCGACCGTCTCCCCGAGGCGATAGTCCTGCTCGAACTGATCGGCTTGGGCTTTTAATTGGTCAATCAAATCTTGGGCTTTCACTTTCGGGAAGCCGGCGATGTCGTAAATATATTTTTCTGGATACAGTGTCGATAATTGTCCGCCGAGCTGCGGCAAACTTTCAATCAACGCCGTATCGAGTTGGCGCATACCTGCATAAAATGCGGTGAACAGTCCGACCGGGCCGCCACCGATGATGATCACATCTTTCGTCGATTTCATCGAATTCCTCCTCAAAACGTATACATCCATTATAGTGACAATCGTGAATTAAATCCATTCTGTACAAACATCCTATACATTCAAAAAAAATTCAAGAAGATAAGCTTTTCCATTGAGAAAACGAAATAAACAGCGTACAATGAACGAGAAGCAATTGTGAACATTGGTTGAACAAGGTTTAGGCTTTATTGTGAACATTCATGTGAAAAAACACACAACATGATTGTTCAAGAAAACAAAACTATCAAAACAAGGTGGAAATGAACATGAAACGACCTAACATTGTTATTCTTGGCGCAGGTTTCGGTGGACTCATCACAGCGGTGAACCTCCAGAAGACGCTCTCAGCTGGCGACGCGAACATCACGCTCATCAACAAGCATGATTACCATTACCAGACGACGTGGCTTCATGAGCCAGCGGCCGGAACGATGAAACCGGATCAAGCTCGCATCTACATCAACGACGTCGTGAACCCGTCACGTGTGAAATTTGTCAAAGGGGTCGTCGATCGCGTCGATACTACGGCAAAACAAGTCTTGCTCGTAGACGGTTCAGCCGTTGAATATGATTATGTCGTGTTCGCACTCGGCGGCGTACCTGAAACATTCGGTATCCCTGGCCTTAAAGAGAACGCGATGACAATCAGTTCATTGAACAGCGTCCGTAAAATCAAAGAACATATCGAGTACTCGTTCGCTCAATATAAAACGAACGGTTCAGCTGACCGCTCGTACGTGACGATCGTTGTCGGTGGCGCAGGATTCACAGGAATCGAGTTCCTCGGTGAGCTCGTCAACCGTGTGCCTGAGCTTTGCAAACAGTATGACGTGCCACGTGAAGCGGTTCGCATCGTGAACATCGAAGCCGCTCCGACTGTACTTCCTGGTTTCGACCCAGAACTCACGACGTACGCGCAGAAATGGCTCGAGCGCAACGGCGTCGAGATGAAACTCGGCAACGGCATCAAAGGCGTTGAGCCTGGTGTTGTCACGTTCGGTCCACTCCAAGGCGACACGACAGAGACGATTGAAGCGAACACGATTCTCTGGACAGGTGGCGTCAGCGGTAGCCCGATCGTTGAGAAGTCTGGCTTTGAAGCGGTTCGGAACCGTGTCATGGTCGAGGCGGACAACCGTGCCCCTGGTCACGACAACGTCTTCATCATCGGTGACTGCTCGGCTGTCATGGATCCGGTCTCAAACCGTCCATACCCACCGACTGCCCAAATCGCGACTCAACAAGCGCACAACGTGGCGAAAAACATCGCTGCCCTCATCAACGGGAAATCAACTTCGAAATTCACGTATGAGAGCAAAGGGACAGTCGCATCACTTGGCCATAACGATGGCATCGGCATCGTCATGGGCAAAAAGATCTTCGGTCGTAACGCTTCATTCATGAAGAAAGTGATCGACAACAAACACTTCCTCGAATTGAAGAAGTACGGTCTCGTCCTTAAAAAAGGTAAATTCTAAGCCATATATCTGAGTGGCCCGCTCATAGGAGCGGGTCACTTTTTTATTGTCGGTGGCGTACGGTTCACCTTTGACCTAAGCGCAAACGATTCGGTATAATAGACAACGGGAAAAGGGGGCAATCGCATGCATATTATCCAGGCTGTCATTGGGGCGATTCTTTATTTGGTCATCTTCTTCAGCATCGGCTTCATTTTGAACATGCTGCTTAAAAAAACATGGACGCTCGTGTTCATCTATCCGATTTTCGTCATTATGATGATTGATAACGTCAAGCTCTCGAGTTACATCACTGAGACATCGACTGCGCTCGCCAACGTTTACGAACGCGTGCTCGGCCTTCAATTTCTGGATGTGTTCATGCTCGGTTTCGGGTTGCTCGGTGCGATTTTGGCTGGAATCACGATTCGCTACTTGCGCAAGAGTGGTTATTCAATGTTTTAAAGACGACAGAAATGTTCGTCTTTTTTGTTTTCCGCCTACTTTTTTAGGGGATGAACCGATATACTTAGTACGAAACGATTATAGTGAGTAAGGGATGCGATACGAATGACATTACCGATGTATACGATCAAGAAAGTGTTGAATAATAGCGTTGTCATTTGCCAACATGATCCGGAACCGGAAGTCATTCTACTCGGGAAAGGGATTGGCTTCGGCAAGAAAGCGGGCGATCTCGTCGACCCGGCCAGTGTCCCGGAGAAAGTGTATCAACTGACGGACAAAGAAGAGCAATCGCAATATCGTGAACTCGTCAAACACGTCGACGAGGACTTTATTGCTTTCATGCAAGAAATCGTCGGCTTTATCGAGAACAACACCGGTAAAAAAGTCGACCAACATATTCATATCGGTTTGACCGACCACTTGTTCTTCACGATGAAGCGGATTGAACAAGGGATGGAAGTCACGAATCCGTTCTTGCTTGAGACCGAATCGCTCTATCCGAACGAGTACGCGCTCGCCGAACGTATCGTCGATATGATTCACGAGCGGCTTGACGTGTTATTGCCGGACGCGGAGATCGGTTTCATCGCGCTCCACATCCATTCGGCGACGACGTTCAAAAACGTCCTCGAGGTCAATCGACACAACCAAATTATCGGGCAGATCGTTCAGACGATTGAGAGTCGTTTGAACGTCAAAATGGACCGGAGTTCACTCGATTATAAGCGCTTACTTCGGCACTTAAGGTACGCCGTTGAGCGGGTTGCGACGGGTGAGATGGTGGAGGCCCCACAAAAAATTGAAAAGGTATTGCGCGAAGAATATCCGCTATGCTATAGTACTGCTTGGGAGCTGATGGGCATCATGGAACGCGAATTAAAGCGTCCGGTCCCGCGAGGTGAAGCGACATATTTGACGATGCATCTCCAGCGCCTAACAAGTAGATAACTGATACCACGTATCTTACGTGTTACTGATTCGATCAGGCATGAGTAAGGAGTGGAACGCACCGATTTCTCTATTAGGAGAGGTCTACGTTCTATACCTTATTCATGCCTGTTTCTGTTTTTATAAACGTTTATTATGAAAACGTTTAGATACGTCGGTTGTCTGACATCTACAGTCGTCTTTCCGCACGAAACAATCACAAAAAGGAGGATTTATCATGTTTAAGCAGATCTTTGGTGTTCTTCAAAAAGTCGGTAAAGCACTTATGCTTCCTGTTGCGATTTTGCCGGCAGCCGGTCTTCTTCTTGCATTCGGTAACGCGATGCAAAACCCGGCCCTTACATCACGCGCTGGTTGGTTAACGAACGAAGGCGTTGTGAAATTCGCTCAGCTCATGGAGCAAGCGGGTGGCATTATCTTCTCGAACTTAGCACTCTTATTCGCAGTCGGTGTCGCGATCGGTTTAGCAGGGGACGGCGTTGCCGGACTCGCAGCCATCGTCGGATTCCTCATCATGAACAAAGTTATGGGTGTTTGGCTCGAACTCACACCTGAAATCATCGCACAAGGTGATCCGGCTTACGCATCAGTACTCGGGATTCCAACGCTCCAAACTGGGGTATTCGGAGGGATCATCGTCGGTCTGATCGCCGCCTGGGCATATAATAAGTACTTCAACATCGAGTTGCCACAATTCCTTGGCTTCTTCGCTGGTAAGCGTTTCGTCCCAATCGTTACTGCAGTATTGGCAGTTGTCGCTGGTTTCGTCATGCTTCTCATCTGGCCACCAGTTCAGCACGGCTTGAACACGTTCTCAAACTTCATGTTGACTGAAAACCGCACGTTCGCGGCATTCATCTTCGGTTTGATCGAACGTTCATTGATTCCATTCGGTCTTCACCACATCTTCTACTCACCATTCTGGTTCGAGTTCGGCTCGTACACGGATGCAGCGGGTAACATCGTTCGTGGTGACCAAGCTATCTTCTTCGCACAAATTCGTGATGGCGCTGAGCTCACAGCCGGTACGTTCATGACTGGTAAGTACCCGTTCATGATGTTCGGTCTTCCAGCAGCAGCACTCGCAATGTACCACGAAGCACGTCCTGAACGTAAAGCAGTCGTCGGTGGTCTCTTGGCTTCGGCAGCACTTACATCGTTCTTGACTGGTATCACTGAGCCGATCGAGTTCTCATTCTTGTTCGTTGCTCCACTCTTGTTCGCAGTACACGCAGTCTTCGCTGGCCTTTCATTCATGGTCATGCACATCTTGAACGTCAAAATCGGGATGACGTTCTCGGGCGGTTTGATCGACTACCTTCTCTTCGGTGTACTTCCTAACCGTACAGACTGGTGGCTCGTCATTCCAGTCGGTCTCGTGTTCGCAGTCGTTTACTACTTCGGATTCCGCTTCGTTATCCGTAAGTTCAACCTTAAAACACCGGGCCGTGAAGATGAAGTCGTTGAGCAATCAACTGCTACAGGTTCGGAACTTGCACAAGATATCCTCGTTGGTTTCGGTGGTTCACAAAACATCAAACACCTTGACGCATGTATCACACGTCTCCGCGTCGAAGTAAAAGATAAGAGCCAAGTCAACAAAGAAGAGTTGAAACGCCTTGGGGCAGCTGGTGTCCTTGAAGTCGGTAACAACATTCAAGCCATCTTCGGACCACGTTCGGATGCGTTGAAATCAGAAATGCAAGCGGTCATCGCTTCAGGTAACGAAAAGAAAGCTAACTAATTGAAGCTATAAGCCAATCCATTATGGGTTGGCTTTTTTTGTATGGGTGAAACGGTTTCAGCCTACTGGCAGATGGGGAAAAGTAAGTATTCTGACAAAAGGAGGGAACCATGGTGTGGAAGAAAGTGTTTGGTGTTTTGCAGCGAATCGGGAAGGCACTCATGCTTCCGGTTGCGATTCTACCGGCAGCCGGTCTATTACTCGCATTTGGTACGGCGTTCCAAAACCCTGATCTCGTTTCGCTCTTACCTTTCTTGGCAAACGATTCACTCGTCCTCGTCTGGCAGGTCATGACCGATGCCGGGGATATCGTGTTTGCCAATCTAGGTCTACTGTTCGCCGTCGGTGTCGCCATCGGGCTAGCCAACGGGGACGGTGTTGCCGGGTTAGCAGCTATCGTTGGTTATTTAATTATGAACAAGGTTATCAGCACGTGGAACGGTATTACCGCGGAAATTGCCCAGGGTGACCCGGCTTATGCGACGGTACTCGGGATTCCGACGCTCCAGATGGGGGTATTCGGCGGTATCATCGCCGGTTTGATTGCCGCCTTCGCCTACAACAAGTACTTTAACATCAAGTTGCCGGATTTCTTAGGGTTCTTTGCAGGGAAACGGTTCGTGCCAATCGCGACCGCCGCGTTCAGTTTGCTGATCGGGATTGCGCTCGCCTACATTTGGCCGCCAATCGGTTCGGCCATCAACACGTTCTCGAGCACGATCATTGAAGCGAACGTCGCCGTTTCTGCCTTCGTCTTCGGTTTGGTTGAACGTTCTTTGATTCCGTTCGGTCTGCATCACATCTGGTACTCTCCGTTTTGGTTCCAGTTCGGGGAATATACGAACCAAGCGGGAGATCTCGTCCAAGGGGACCAACGAATTTTCTTCGCCCAACTTCGTGACGGGGTCGAATTTACAGCGGGTACGTATATGACCGGTAAATTCCCATTCATGATGTTCGGATTACCCGCCGCTTGTCTCGCCATGTTCCATACCGTCCCGAAAGAACGTCGCAAAGACGTCGAAGGACTTTACTTCTCAGCAGCCCTCACTTCATTCTTGACGGGAATCACCGAGCCGATCGAATTCTCGTTCGTCTTCGTTGCACCTTTACTCTTTGGTATTCATGCCGTCTTCGCTGGACTTTCCTTTATGACCATGCACTTGCTCAACGTTAAAATCGGGATGACGTTCTCAGGCGGACTCATCGACTATCTCTTGTTCGGGGTGTTACCGAACCGGACAGCCTGGTGGCTCGTCATTCCAGTCGGTCTCGTCTTCGCGGTCATCTATTACTTCGGGTTCCGTTTTGCGATCACGAAGTTCGACTTGAAAGTGCCGGGACGTGAAACCGTCGCCGAAGGCAAAGGCGCCCGCGGCGCTGTCGGAGATGACTTACCGCATGAAGTGCTTGTCGGTCTCGGAGGACCGGAGAACATTAAGCACCTCGATGCTTGTATCACACGACTGCGCGTCACCGTGAACGATGTCAAACAAGTGGATAAAGACTTGCTGAAAGATTTAGGGGCGGCCGGAGTACTCGAGGTCGGAGATAACATTCAAGCGATCTTCGGTCCGAAATCGGATACGCTCAAATCGCAAATCGCGGCCATCATCGAAGGTGGTGAGTATCGTGGTGCGAAAGAGAAACCAGTGGTTACCCCAGGGACCTCTAACAACGAGAACGAACAATTTTTGGCGCCGATGTCAGGAACAGTTTTGTCTCTTGATGATGTACCTGACCAAGTGTTCTCAGGACGAATGATGGGGGATGGGTTTGCGATTGAACCGAGTGATGGGAAAGTAGTTTCTCCTTTCGACGGTACAGTCACGACATTCTTCCCGACCAAACATGCGATTGGGTTGCTCTCAGACGACGGACGGGAGATTCTCATCCACGTTGGACTCGATACGGTAAACTTGAAAGGGGAGGGCTTCGTCGCCAAAGTGAAAGAAGGTGACCGGGTCAGAGCAGGGGACGTCTTGCTCGATGTCGATTTGAACTTGATTCGTGATAAAGTCCCATCGCTCGTCACGCCAATCATTTTAACGAACGGTGAAGGAAAACGAGTCATTGTCTCGTATGGGGAGACGTTTGTTGCCGGAGAAGAACTCGACTTCCAAATTGTCGATCGAGTTGAGTAACGACTCTTTACTTCGACCAATAAGAAAACAAGGCAAAAAAATAAGAGTTGTCTCTCGTCGAGACAACTCTTATTTTTTGTGGTACTGACTACATTATTTTTTAATGTCGAATTTCTCACTAAGGAAGTTTACAACTTCTTCAGCTGTGTCCATGTTGAGGACGTCGTTGACGATAGCTTCTGTTTCCGACTTCGTCAAGCGCTTCACGAGGCTACGTGCACGAAGGACGCTTGATGCCGACATCGAGAATTCGTCAAGACCAAGGCCGAGCAGGATTGGAATCGCGAGTTCTTCTCCGGCCATCTCACCACACATACCGACCCATTTACCGGCTTTGTGTGCTTCTGTGATGACATTGTGGAGAAGGTTCAAGATGGCTGGGTTGAACGGTTGGTACAAGTATGAGACTTTCTCGTTCATGCGGTCCGCTGCCATCGTATATTGAATCAAGTCGTTCGTGCCGACTGAGAAGAAGTCGACTTCTTTCGCAAATTGCTTCGCCATGACAGCAGTCGATGGAATCTCGACCATCATCCCAGTTTCGTAGTTACCGACAGCAATTCCTTCTGTCTTCAACTTCGCTTCTTCTTCAAGCAAGATGGCTTTCGCAGCACGGAACTCTTCAAGCGTCGCGATCATTGGGAACATGATGGCGAGGTCACCGTGCGCTGAGGCACGGAGAAGCGCGCGAAGCTGTGTGCGGAACAAGTCCGTCTCTTCGAGGCAAAGGCGAATCGCACGATAGCCGAGGAACGGGTTCATCTCTTTTGGAAGGTCGAGGTAAGACAATTCTTTATCTCCACCGATATCGAGCGTACGGATGACGACTTGTTTGCCGTCCATACCTTCGATGACTGCTTTATAAGCTGTATACTGCTCTTCTTCCGTCGGGAATGTTTCTGAGTCCATGTAGAGGAACTCAGTCCGGTAAAGACCGATGGCGTCAGCGCCGTTTTTCAATACGCCTTCGAGGTCGTTCGGTGTACCGATGTTCGCTGCCAATTTGACCTTGTGGCCGTCGGCTGTGATCGACTCTTCGTTGACGAGTTGTTTCAACTCTTCTTTATACGCTTCGAATGCAGCGCGTTTTTCGTTATATTCGTTGACGAGTTCTTCAGACGGGTTGACGAACACGTCGCCCTCTGTCCCGTCAATGACGACGAGATCGCCATTTTTGATTTCTTCGAGTGCTACTTTTGTACCGACGACGGCAGGGATCTCGAGTGAACGAGACATGATTGCCGAGTGAGACGTACGTCCACCGATGTTTGTCGCGAAACCTTTGACGTACTTACGGTTGAGCTGAGCTGTATCAGACGGCGTCAAATCTTCAGCGATGATGATGACTTCTTCTGAGATTGAGGCTGGCGTCATGAACGTGACACCGAGAATGTGCGCCATGACACGTTTCGTGACGTCACGAACGTCTGCTGCGCGCTCACGCATGTACTCGTTATCCATCGATTCAAAGATCATGACCATCATTTGAGCGACTTCATCGAGCGCCTTCGCAGCATTCATGTGTTCGCTTTCAATTTTGTCGTTCACTTGTGAGACGATTTCCGGATCTTCGACAATGAGCAAGTGAGCCGAGAAAATCTCAGCCTTGTCTTCACCGAGCTCACGAAGCGTGATTTGACGGATTTCTTCGAGTTCTGTTTTTGACTGAGCGATGGCCGCTTGGAAACGGGCTTTCTCAGCTGCTACGTCCTCGATTTTGTTTGTCGGGATGTCGAATGAAGGTGTCTCCATGACGAATGCTTTCGCAACTGCGATTCCTGCAGATGCGCCAATACCTTTAATGTGTGACATAAGCGTAGTCCCTCTCTTCAAAGAAATAGTGGTTTCCAATGTTATCTCGTTAGTTCTTACCCGAAATGAAAAAGGAACTAACGAAAACCTGGAAGATTAAAGTAGCAACGGTCTACTACTAGGGGAAGCCTCGACCGAACAAAATGGCCTCGCCTCAACAGTGAGGGATGCCTGATTGCGTACTTTCTTATCCTATCATAAAATAAATCATCGTCACAACGAGGAGATAACACCTGAATTCGAAGAATTCATGACTCTTACGCATACTGTTTCATTATTTCGCCGAAGTTCGTTATGCTAACCATATATAAAGAAGGGAAGTGGCAAACATGTATCAAGTGAAGGATTTAGATTGGAACGGTTCATATGACACGATCGTCGTCGGAATCGGTGCTGCCGACACGATTGACGAAGGACTCGATACGTTGTTTAATGGGCGCGTCAAGTCGCTCATCCAAGCATCGGATATCTCGACGAAAACAGGGGAACTGTCCATCGTCCCGACGTTCGAAGGAACGGTCAAACGCATCCTATTCGTCGGTCTTGGACAACGCAACGAGAATACGCCTGAGAACGTGCGCAATTGGTTCGGGAAAGTCGCGAGACAAATTAAAGCACGCGCCTTCACAAACGTCGCGGTCGCGCTCGATACGTTCGGACCGAACACGGCGAAACTGTTTGCCGAAGCGTATGAGATGGCGACATATGAGCACCCTACATACAAATCTGAACCGAAGCCGGCGAAGTCATACGTGACGATCACGTTGCTCGGTGCTGGTGTAGAGGAAGAGGCGTTGACGGGTGCCGCTTACGGACGCGGTGTCAATGTCGCGCGGACGCTCACGATGATGCCGGCCAATATTTTGACGTCGGAAACACTAGCGGACTATGCGGTCGAATTGGCCGAACGTCATGGCTTTAGCCATCGCATCTTGGAGAAGGAAGAGATGGAGGCGCTCGGGATGGGTGCACTGCTCGCCGTCAATCAAGGGTCGACCATCCCGCCGAAATTGATTGTCCTCGAATACCACGGTGCAGGCGATGCAGCGCCCGTCGCCGTCGTCGGAAAAGGAATCACGTTTGATACGGGTGGTTACTCAATCAAGCCGAAAGACGGCATCGTCGGTATGAAAGGCGACATGGGGGGCGCGGCGACCGTGCTCGGCCTATTCGAGACGCTTGCGACGACGAAACCGAACGTGAACGTCATCGGCGTCATCCCATCGACGGACAACATGATTTCGGGGGACGCGTTCAAACCGGATGATGTCATCACAGCGATGAGCGGGAAGACGATTGAAGTGCTCAATACCGACGCGGAAGGTCGTCTTGTCCTCGCCGACGCTGTCACCTTTGCCAAGACGTATGAACCGCAAGCCATCATCGATGTGGCGACGCTAACGGGCGGTGTGCTCGTCGCGCTCGGCACAGAAGTGACTGGTTGCCTGACGAACGATGCGTCGCTCTACGGCGCCTTAGAAGCTGCGAGCCGAGAGACGAATGAACTCGTCTGGCAAATGCCATACTTCGACGTCTTCATTAAACAAGTCCGGAAATCAGAAGTCGCAGATTTGAACAATTCGCCGGGCCGTTATGGGCATATGATCTTTGGTGGCGCGTTCGTCGGTGAGTTTGTCGGCGACACGCCTTGGCTCCACCTCGATATCGCCGGGACGAGTGAACGTTCGGCGGCAAGCGATCTCGGACCAAAAGGACCGACTGGGGTCATGGTGCGAACGCTCGCATTGATGCTCGAAGAATGGAAACGTTGAAGTCAGGATTGTTATTGATTGGCTTAGCCGTCGTCTCCGGACTCGGATACACGGCTTGGCCGAGTCAATGGTTGTTGGGAGTGACCGTCTTATGCGCGGTGCTCGGAATATTGTTTTTGATGCAGGAGGGACGACGTGGTCGGAGTAGGAATTGATGGCGCGCGCGGGAGCTGGGTAAGAATCACGTACGACAGCATCTCGCTCTGTTTGACCATCTCAGAAAAGTTGGAAGATTTATTGATTGAAGGGGCCGTCCATTTTGTCGACATGCCGAAAGACTTGGCGACGATTGATGCGCCGGACCGGTCGTGTGATGCCTGGATGCGGTCACAACTGAAGCAGCGGAAGTCGTCCATCTTCACGCCGCCGATTCAAGACGTGCTCATGGAGGCGTCCTATGCCGAGGCGAATGCAAAGAGCCGGGAACTGGTCGGAAAAGGGATCAGTAAACAGGCGTGGAACTTGGTGCCGCGTATCCGTGAGTTTCAAACGATCACGGATGCAGATGTCTACGAGTCGCATCCTGAAGTGTGTTTTGCCGTCATGACGGGAAACGAGGCGTCCTTCAGCAAGAAGACCGAGGCGGGAGAGCTTGAACGGATCGAGTTGTTGCGCCGTTATTCGAACAGCTCACCATGGAAATGGAAGATGTCGAACGTGCAAGTCGATGATATCATCGACGCCTGTATTTTGGCCGTTGCCGCCTATGAGGCGGGCACGACCGGGATGGTGACGCATCCGGACCAAACTGAAGGGGCACCGTTCGTGGCGGTACCGAAGACAAAAGAGGCTGGGACATAACTAGCCAGTTCTAAAGTATTTCAATCAAAAAGAGGGGTCCGGTCACCGATTTTCGGTGACCGGACCCTTTCTTT
>NZ_JACSLR010000051.1:0-382 GCF_018618255.1 Exiguobacterium sp. s56
ATCTAGCGTCTAAGACACACGGTCCTCACGGACCATATGTGAAATAATTGGTTTGATGTCTTGATGAATCTTCAGTTTTCAAGGAACAAAGTGGAGCCTAGCGGGATCGAACCGCTGACCTCCTGCGTGCAAGGCAGGCGCTCTCCCAGCTGAGCTAAGGCCCCGTATTGGAATTCTCAAAAAAATGGTGGGCCTAAGTGGACTCGAACCACCGACCTCACGCTTATCAGGCGTGCGCTCTAACCAGCTGAGCTATAGGCCCTCATATTTTGATTGTCGAGAGATTTTGGTCTCTCAAAACTGAACGATGGGCAATGCCACATGGGCATTTTCCTTAGAAAGGAGGTGATCCAGCCGCACCTTCCGATACGGCTACCTTGTT
>NZ_JACSLR010000052.1:0-377 GCF_018618255.1 Exiguobacterium sp. s56
GACTTCAAGTTCGAATGAAACGATTCGATCACCGCATTATCCCAACAGTTGCCTCTTCGAGACATGCTGCTCGTCAGATGCTTCCTCTTTACGAAATCTTGAAAGGCATATGATGTATAGACACTTCCTTGATCTGAATGGATGATGATCCCTTCGGGATTGTTCCGACTCTCCAACGCCATCCTTAACGTATCGATGACGAGGGGCGTCTGTTGATGATCGTATAGCTTATAGGCAACAATCTCATTGTTGAATAGGTCGATGATCGTGGAGAGGTACTTCGTCGTTCCCCCGTATTGGATGTAGGTGATGTCCGTCACCCACTTCTTATTCGGTCTACTGGCAGTGAAGTCTCGCTTGAGAAGGTCAGGGGCGAT
>NZ_JACSLR010000053.1:0-373 GCF_018618255.1 Exiguobacterium sp. s56
TGTGTGAAATCGCGCAGGTCTCACGGGCCGCCTACTATAAATGGTTGAAGCGTACCGTCTCGGTACGCGAGGAGGAGAACCTAAGCCTACTAGAGGACATCCGCCTCCTCTACGACCAGGTGAACGGGACCTACGGCTATCGACGGATCACCATGACGGTCAACCGGAGACGACGCCAGCATGGCCTGCCGGCATACAACGAGAAGCGTATCTATCGTCTCATGCGCATCCATGAGATCCGTTCGGTCATCCGCCAGAAGCGAAAACGGCACAAGAAGTCGTCACCGCAGCATGTGGCCGAGAACCTGATGAACCGAGAATTCAGCGCGTCCCGACCGGACGAGAAGTGGTGCACCGACGTCACCGAGTTCAA
>NZ_JACSLR010000054.1:0-370 GCF_018618255.1 Exiguobacterium sp. s56
CATAGTGATGTCCTTTTCGTGTGGCGAACTCGTCGATGAGGACGTCTGTCGTATGCTTCTCTGTCTCTACTGAGGCGTACCGATAAAACAATCGTTCCACCGTCGTGTAAGGTAATCCGTATTCACGCGCTACATCTGAGATTGTCCTACCGTGGCAACGTTCTGCGATGCCTTTCCGGAACACCTCGGTGGAGGTGCGGACGAGCCCGAGACCGTAGTCATACACGAACGTCAAATCACAAGAGAAGCATCTTTGACGTGGGATATCCAGCTCAATCCAAAGTATACCGACGTTCCATGCGTGACCGTGTCGGAAGCGACGTCGCCTTTTCGAATGCAGGACTGTCTTTCTCTGGCAAAGCGGGCAAGG
>NZ_JACSLR010000055.1:0-362 GCF_018618255.1 Exiguobacterium sp. s56
ATCAAGAAGTATACTAGTCATAGCGAGTTAACAGATTCGAGAAAAGGGAGGGATCGAGCTATGACAAAAGGGAGAAAGACCACATTCGAGGAACGCATGGAGATCGTCAGGTATTGCCTGGACAATGGACGGAACTATCAACGGACGGCCGAGATATTCGCCGCGTCGTACCACCAGGTCTACGGCTGGACGAAAAAATATGACGCCGACGGCGTGCACGGGCTCGAGGACCGCCGCGGACGGACGAAGCAAGAAGAGGAACTGACCAACGAAGAGAAGCTCGAACGTCGCATCCAACAGATCGAGCGGGAGAACGAGCGCCTGCGGGCCGAGAACCTGTTCCTAAAAAAGTTAGAGGAGAT
>NZ_JACSLR010000056.1:0-325 GCF_018618255.1 Exiguobacterium sp. s56
TGGCAAGTCCTTTTTCTTTTCTAAAATAGGAGTGCAGAGTTGTGTACGTTTCCGTTGCACACTTCTGCACTCCTATTTTGCATTACACAGCTAGACGTTCCGCGGGCAACCTATTACCGTTGGGCCAGAGAACCGGTGAAGCACCCTTCGGTGCTAGAGCAAACAATCGTCGCAGTATGTAAGCTTACAAAGTATCGATATGGACATCGAAAGATAAAGGCCCTGTTAGAGCAAACTGTGAACGCTAAAATAAAATTGACAGTTTTTGCTCGATACGATTTTACACTATTGCCGAAAAATCAGAACAGAACTCCGATAGAGTAGT
>NZ_JACSLR010000057.1:0-300 GCF_018618255.1 Exiguobacterium sp. s56
AAACGTGCCAGACTCCCCTATTTTAAGACGCTAGAAGACTTCGACTTTGCGTTTCAGCCGAGCATCAATGAAAAGCGCGTCAGGGAGGTGATGACCTGTCGGTTCATCGATAACGGCTTCAATGTATTATTATTGGGCCCGCCGGGGGTGGGGAAGACACACTTGGCAATTTCAATCGCTGCGGAAGCTGTCACGAAAGGTTATCGGACTTCTGTGAACGCTAAAATAAAATTGACAGTTTTTGCTCGATACGATTTTACACTATTGCCGAAAAATCAGAACAGAACTCCGATAGAGTAG
>NZ_JACSLR010000058.1:0-296 GCF_018618255.1 Exiguobacterium sp. s56
AAACGTGCCAGACTCCCCTATTTTAAGACGCTAGAAGACTTCGACTTTGCGTTTCAGCCGAGCATCAATGAAAAGCGCGTCAGGGAGGTCATGACCTGTCGGTTCATCGATAACGGCTTCAATGTATTATTATTGGGCCCGCCGGGGGTTGGGAAGACACACTTGGCGATTTCAATCGCTGCGGAAGCTGTCACGAAAGGTTATCGGACTTCGTTCATTACCGCGAACGATTTTGTCGAGGAGTGTCAAAAAGCAGAGAAATCTGGCCTTCTTCCTCGTATCATCAAAAGGTACTG
>NZ_JACSLR010000059.1:0-233 GCF_018618255.1 Exiguobacterium sp. s56
GACCCCCAACTACTTTCGGCGCTGAAGCGCTTAACTTCCGTGTTCGGCATGGGAACGGGTGTGGCCGCTTCGCTATCGCCACCAGACAAAAGAATATTAACATCGCCCCAAGGGCGTGTCAATCCATTTCAGGGTTGTTCCCTGAAAACTGAAGACTCATCAATTCACACAAACCATTAGACTAGATCAAAGCCTCGACCGATTAGTATCATTCAGCTCCACACGTCGCCGTG
>NZ_JACSLR010000060.1:0-229 GCF_018618255.1 Exiguobacterium sp. s56
ACTACTCTATCGGAGTTCTGTTCTGATTTTTCGGCAATAGTGTAAAATCGTATCGAGCAAAAACTGTCAATTTTATTTTAGCGTTCACACAGGTATATGTTTCTTCCTCCATCATATGTAATCAACGCTGTTAAAATCCCTTGATTACGGCCACGAGTTTTTACCGCCTCTGACATTTTATTTACCACCAAATGCCATGTTCGGTACCACTCAGTGACATATATCGACC
>NZ_JACSLR010000007.1:0-130203 GCF_018618255.1 Exiguobacterium sp. s56
TTGAACTCGGTGACGTCGGTGCACCACTTCTCGTCCGGTCGGGACGCGCTGAATTCTCGGTTCATCAGGTTCTCGGCCACATGCTGCGGGGATGACTTTTTGTACCGTTTTCGCTTCTGGCGGATGACCGAACGTATCTCATGGATACGCATAAGACGATAGATACGCTTCTCGTTGTATGCCGGCAGGCCATGCTGACGTCGTCTCCGGTTGACCGTCATGGTGATCCGTCGATAACCGTAGGTCCCGTTCACCTGATCGTAGAGGAGGCGGATGTCCTCTAATAGGCTTAGGTTCTCCTCCTCGCGTACCGAGACGGTACGCTTCAACCATTTATAGTAGGCGGCCCGTGAGACCTGCGCGATTTCACACAGGAGCACGACCGGGAACGTATCGGTCGTCGACATTTCCTCGATCGCCATGTAACGTAATTGTAGCCGGATTTGGCTGATCAACCTCTCCTCTCGATCTCCTCTAACTTTTTTAGGAACAGGTTCTCGGCCCGCAGGCGCTCGTTCTCCCGCTCGATCTGTTGGATGCGACGTTCGAGCTTCTCCTCGTTGGTCAGTTCCTCTTCTTGCTTCGTCCGTCCGCGCCGGTCCTCTAGCCCGTGCACGCCGTCGGCGTCATATTTTTTCGTCCAGCCGTAGACCTGGTGGTACGATACGGCGAATATCTCGGCAGTCCGTTGATAGTTCCGTCCATTGTCCAGGCAATACCTAACGATTTTCATGCGTTCTTCGAATGTGGTCTTTCTCCCTTTTGTCATAGCTCGATCCCTCCCTTTTCTCGAATCTGTTAACTCGCTATGACTAGTATACTTCTTGATCCACCGATATAGAACCGAACGACTACTGATTTGATATCTGGAGAGGACTTCCACCATGGTGACCCCGTCGAGATAGTCACGCACGGCCGCTATTTTCTGCTCCTTTGTGTACAGTTTCCATATCCTCGACTCCTTCAAGGCGTCGATTCCGCCGGTCTCGAATTTCACTTTCCACACCCGGAGGGTATGTTCAGAGACGTGATGAGCCTCCTCGATTTCCTTCCACGTATATGTTTCTTCTTCCATCATCCGTAGTGCACTCAGTTTCTGTTCGATTGAATGTCGACTTCTCGCCATAAAAAACACTCCCCAATAGAATAAACAGATTTGTTATTTCATCTGTCTACCTATTGGGGAGCATATCATCGGCATGGACCTTCTTGTATTACGCTTCGAACAACAATTGTTCTGGATCTTCAATCATGTCTTTAATGTGCTTGAGGAATGTCACGGCCTCACGACCATCGACGATGCGGTGGTCATACGAGAGCGCCACGTACATCATCGGGCGGTTCTCCATCGTTTCCGCGTCGATAGCGATTGGGCGGAGTTGAATCGAGTGCATCCCGAGAATCGCGACTTGTGGGCCGTTCAAGATCGGTGTCGACAAGAGTGAGCCGAAGACGCCACCGTTCGTGATCGTGAACGTTCCACCTGTGAGGTCGCTCAACCCGAGCTTGTTATTGCGCGCTTTATCGGCGAGGTGCAAGATGTCTTTCTCGATTTCACCGAAGTTCTTGCGATCCGCTTCGCGGACGACCGGGACGACGAGGCCGTCCGGAGCCGACACGGCGATACCGATATCATAGTATTTTTTCAAGACAATCTCGTTGCCTTGAATCTCAGCGTTCAAGTACGGCATCCGTTTGAGTGCCGCAACGGCCGCCTTCGTGAAGAACGACATGAAACCGAGTTTGACGTCATTGTCTTTGATGAACTTCTCTTGGCGACGTTTGCGGAGCGCCATGACAGCCGACATATCGATTTCGTTGAACGTCGTCAGCATCGCTGCCGTCTGTTGCACTTCGACGAGACGGTTGGCAATCGTTTGACGACGGCGCGTCATTTTGATGCGCTCTTCGTCTTTGCCGCTCGCTGCTGGTTGCGGTGCCGCTGCCGGAGCTTTCGGTGCTTGTGGCGTCGGTGCCGGTTTCGACTCGTGGCTCGTCACGTCATGGACGTTAATGCGGCCAATCGGGTCGTTCGTTTGGATGGCTGACAAATCGATGCCTTTCTCACGAGCCAATTTGCGGGCCGCCGGTGTCGCGATCGGTCCTTTGCCTGGGCTCGCGACGTGTTCTTCACGGCGCTCGACTTTCTTCGCTTCTCCGACCGCTTCGACTTTCGTCTCGGCTGGTGCTGGAGCAGTTTCTGTCGCCGCTTCCGTTTTTGTCTTCGTCGCGACAGCCGTGCCGCCACCAGTACCTGAGCTGAGGCGAGCGATCACTTGTCCGACTTGGACCGTGTCCCCTTCGGCCGCCAATTGCTCGTCGAGCGTACCCGACTCATCGGCCGGCACCTCGATGTTGACTTTGTCTGTCTCGAGTTCGACGATGGCTTCCCCTTTTTCGACGTGGTCGCCTGGCTGTTTAAGCCATGACGCGACCGTTCCTTCCGTAATGGACTCTGCTAATTCCGGTACTTTGATTTCGATCACAATGAGTTCCCCCTTAACTTATTTACGATCTTTTTGGTATGTGCTCGTGCCGGCAGCAGCCGAGACGGCGTCACGTGAGATGGCTTCACGGATGATGCGTGCTTGCTCTTGTTTATGGGCTGTCGGATTCCCTTCAGCCGGGCTCGAACGGCGGCGACGGCCGACGTAGCGGACGTTCAGACGGTTCGATGTGACCGCTTCGAGACGAGGCTCGATGTACGTCCATGCCCCCATGTTCTTCGGCTCTTCTTGGACCCAGACGATCTCTTTCGCGTTCGGATAGCGGCTGATCAATTCACGGATCTCACGGACCGGGAACGGATAGATTTCTTCGACGCGGATGATGTGCAGGAAGTCGAGTGACTCCTCTGACTTCATCGTCGCTTCTTGCAAATCGATTGCCATCTTCCCTGAACAGAAGACGAGACGTTCGACTTGCTCCGGATTCTCACCGAGACCAACTTGTTCGATGATCGGACGGAAGTTATTGTCTGACAGTTCATCGACCGATGAGGCTGCAAGCGGATGACGGAGCAGGCTCTTCGGTGTCATGATGATCATCGGACGGATTTGTTCCGTGCCGAGCATCTTCGCCTGACGACGCAAGATGTGGAAGTACTGCGCGGCCGTCGACAAATTCGCGACCGTCCAGTTTTTCTCTCCAGCGAGCGTCAAGTAACGCTCCATGCGGGCGCTCGAGTGCTCTGGCCCTTGGCCTTCATAACCGTGTGGCAACAGCATGACGAGACCTGACTTCTGTCCCCATTTGGCTCGACCGGCCGAGATGAACTGGTCGAACATGACCTGGGCCGAGTTGGCGAAGTCGCCGTACTGGGCTTCCCAAAGCACGAGCGTGTCTTGGGCGAAGACGTTATAGCCGTATTCGAAACCGAGCACCGATCCTTCTGAGAGCGGGCTGTTGTGGACCGAGAACGAGGCGTTCGCCGTCGACAAGTGGTGGAGCGGCGAGAACTTCTTGCCCGTCTCGACATCGTTCAACATGATGTTACGTTGCGCGAACGTACCGCGCTCCGAATCTTGTCCGCTCAAACGGATTGGTGTGCCGTCCGAGATGATCGAGGCGTAAGCGAGCGTTTCGGCATGGCCCCAGTCGACTTTCCCGTTGTCCGCGAACGCGTCACGGCGACGGTCGAGCACTTTTTGCAGCTTATGGAACACGCCGAAGCCTTCCGGCCAGACGAGCAATTCGTCATTCAATTGCTGGAGCACGTCACGTTCGACACCTGTCTCAACGAACGGGAAGCCTTTGTGGACCGCTTCCGGCAAGATGATGTCGGCATCTTCTTCTTCGGCCGGGACGAGGTCACGGGCCGATTTGAGACGATCTTCAATCGATTGCTCGATCGTCGCTTTGTCTTCTTTCGACATGACGCCTTCCGCTTCGAGCACGTCGGCATAGACATGACGGACCGATTTGTGTTCTTTGATGGCCTTATAGAGCACTGGGTTCGTGTTCATCGGCTCATCCATCTCGTTATGACCGTAGCGGCGGTAGCCGACCAAGTCGACGAGAATGTCTTTATGGAACTTGGCGCGATACTCGCTGCACAGTTTAGCGACAGCGACACACGCTTCCGGATCGTCCGCATTGACGTGGAACACCGGAATCTCATAGCCTTTGGCGATATCACTCGCATAACGTGTCGAGCGCGAGTCGCTCGGGTCGGTCGTGAAGCCAATCGTGTTGTTGGCGATGACGTGGACCGTCCCGGCTGTACGATAACCATTCAAGTTCGTCATGTTGAGCGTCTCGGCGACGATGCCTTGACCTGGGAACGCGGCGTCCCCGTGAATCAAGATTGATGCCGCCTTGTCGTCATGTTGGACGGCCATCCCTTTTTCAGAGCGGTCGTCTTGCGCGGCGCGCGTATACCCTTCGACGACCGAACCGACGAACTCGAGGTGACTCGGGTTGTTGGCGAGGTTCAAGCGGACCTCTTTCTTCTCTTCTAACACTCTGCGGTCGAGACCGAGGTGATATTTCACGTCGCCGGACCAACCGAAGTTGATGCCGATCGATCCTTCCGACGGAATCAATTCTTTATTCGGAGCGTGCTGGAACTCAGCGAAAATCATCTCATACGGTTTGCCGAGCACGTGCGCGAGCACGTTCAAGCGTCCACGGTGGGCCATCCCGATGTTGATATGTTCTGACCCGCTCGAGATGAGGCCGCCGACCATCGCGTCAAGGAGCGGCACCATCGCGTCGAGCCCTTCGATTGAGAAGCGTTTTTGTCCGACGTATGTCTTATGAAGGAACGACTCGAACAACTCTGTTTCCGCTAGACGTTGGAACAACTCGATTTTCTCGTTCTTCGAGTATTTCGCTTTCAATGCGCCCTGCTCGATGCGGCGGCGAATCCAACGCTTCTCTTCCATGTCATCCAAGTGACGGAGCTCGATGGCGACCGGTCCTGTATAGACGTCAAGCAAGTGACGAACGAGCTCGAGCGCGTTCGCACCCGGCTTCGGCACGTCTTCCGACAACAAGTGAGCCGGTACTTGCTCGAGGTCCGCTTCACTCAACCCGTAGCGGTCAAACGCAAATAAGCCGTGCTCGCGCGGGTGGTCTTTGAGCGGATAGATGTCGGCCGCTTTATGGCCGAGTGCCCGGATATCATTGACCAACCGTGTCGCTGCCACGACTTTCTCTAAATCAAACGATGCAGCCGGCGCGACAGGTGCGCTCGTTTCCGGTGCCCCGTGTTCGTCAAAGTATTGACGCGTCTCCGCATCGACTGATTCTGGGTCTTCCACATACTGCTCGTACAATTCAACGATATAGCCTAAGTTTGGACCATAAAATGCTTGCACTTCTTCGCGACCGTTCGACGACTCTCCCATTGAATAAATCCCCCTATCCGTTCCTGTGCGCCCGATGTGTGAACGCTTTCATTTTAACATTAAGCACGAAGCAGTTCATCCTTCTGATTCGTCCTGCAAAAAGAGCCAAATCTTGCCTCTTTCTCTCCTCTCCATACTACACCTTTCCATATGGAAAGACCCTTTCAAATTCACAATTCGTCCATACTATTTCAATAAGTTTTCCTTATCAACAAATTGTGAAATCATGCGTTTGTTTCAACAATTTCAAAAATAGGTGAAACCTTGTTTCAATCTGCCCCGTATAGTACGGTAATCCAGTTGGAAAATACTCTCAACGAAAGCAAGGTGACCTTATGTTATCCGTACAAAACGTACACAAGAAAATGGGGCAGACGAACGTCCTGACAAACGTCAGTTTTGACGTCACCCCTGGAGAAATCTTCGGATTCCTTGGACCGAACGGCGCCGGGAAGACGACGACGATCCGCATCATCACCGGACTCATGCCGGCGACACACGGAACTGTGACTGTCGACGGGTTCGACGTCTCAACAGATCGCCAACAAGCGCTCAGTCGCATCGGAGCCATCGTCGAGAACCCGGCCTTCTATCCATATTTGACGGGCCGCGAGAACTTGATTCACGCGATGAACTTGATTCCCGGCCTAAAGAAAGTCGATTTGAACGCCCTCGGCGCCCTCGTCGGACTCGAGACGAAACTTGATATGAAAGTGAAACAATACTCGCTCGGGATGAAACAGCGCCTCGGGATTGCCCGTGCCCTACTCCATAACCCGAAAGTCTTGATTCTCGACGAACCGACGAACGGGCTCGACCCGGCCGGAATCGCCGATTTGCGTAACTACTTACGGCATTTAGCCGACCATCGCGGCATCGCCATCCTCATCTCAAGTCATTTATTGAGCGAGATGGAACTGATCACCGATCGGTTCGCCATCATCGACCAAGGACAAATCAAATCGATTCAAGGTGACGGCGAAGCGAAGACGGAGAGCGTCATCCTCTGTAAAGTCGACCGCAAACAAATGAACGAGGCGCTCGATGTCGTCGCACTCGCGTTCGATGACGTGAAAATCATTCAACAATCGGCCGAGACGTTCATCGTCCCACGTCCGGAAACGGATATCCCGCACTTGTTGAAACATCTTGTCGGTCGCGACATCGCGGTCTATCAAATCGGCATGAAACACGAGACACTTGAGGAGCAGTTCTTGAAAGTGACGAAGAAAGAAGGAGGCACGAACAATGCGTTCATTACTAGCCAATGAATTTATGAAGTGGCGGCGCACGATTAAACCGTTGATCGCGCTCGGCATGTATACCGGGATTATCATCTTGACGTACTTCATCGTCCGGAGCGGCGACAATCCAGGTGACGCGGAAACATTCGTCAACTATGCGACGATGGCCGCCATGACGTTCCTCGGTATTTTCACAATCGTGTTCACAGCCGAGATGATTGGAAATGAGTTGAAATTTGATACGTTGAAGCACTTGCTCATGAGCCCGTACTCGCGTGACCGGATTTTACTCTCGAAACTTGTCGCCGCGCTCTTGATCATGCTCGTCCAATTCGTGTTCATCCTTGCCGTCACGTATGGCTTCGCCTGGACGCTCGACGGAGCATTGACGTTCGAGCAGTTCCGCAACGTCTTACTTAGTGTCTCGAGCGGCGTGTTCGTCATCTTCTTGACGCTCATGTTCTCGGTCGTCTTCAAGTCCGTTGGCGTCGTCATTGGTTTCACCGTGCTCGCGAACTTCGTTTCGACGATGATTGGCGGACTCCTCATCGCTTGGAAGCCGGACATTGCCAAATGGATCGTCTTCTTGCATACGGACCTGTCGATTTATTACCAGAGCCCTGGCTTCATGGAAACAATGGACGTAACGATTTGGTTCTCGGCGTTCTATGTGTTGATTCATATCGTCGCGTTCTATATCATCACAGCATTCGTATTCCGAAGCAAAACGTTCGCTGAATGACGATTAACGCAGTCGGCAGAGTGGTACTTCATAATGTGAGACTCATTTTGAATGGAGGGACCACGATGTCAAAGACGGCGTTACTCATCATCGACATGTTCAATGATTTCGACTTTGTCGGCGGGGAGGACCTACTTCGAAACACGGAGCCAATTGTCGACCCGATATTAAAACTGAAGCGGCATTTTAAGGCGAACGATTGGCCGGTCATCTATTGCAACGACAACTTCGGTCAGTGGAAAGACAGCACCGAGGATATCATCCGTCACGTCGAGTCGTCGAAAGGCAGCTCTATCGCAAAACGGATTGCACCGGAAGACAAAGAGTATTTCATCATCAAACCAAGGCACTCGACGTTTTACGGGACGCAGCTCGATATCTTGTTGCGTCAACTTGAGGTCACATCGCTCGTCCTGACCGGTGTCGCCTCGGACATCTGTATCTTGTTCTCGGCGAACGACGGCTATATGCGCGAGTATGAGCTCCACGTCCCGCGCGACTGTGTCGCCGCCGAGACGGACAAGCGCAACGACAGCGCCTTGACCGTCATCCACGAGGCGCTCGGCATTTCGACCGATGATGCCGACACGTATATAAAAGATACCCAGGTGTGATAAAAGCCTCTGATTGTTGGACACAGAATCCCAACATTTCAGAGGCTTTTTCGTTTTGTTTTCAGCTATGCTTGATATATGAAGAAACAATGAAGGATGTGACAACATGTATCTCACAATTGGATTATCGTTACTCGTTTGCGTGCTTGCCCTCATTTTTACGATCATGGTCGGACTCGGGAAAGACAAATCAGACTACAATCAAAAGAAAAGCTGGTCAATGGTGTCGTGGACGTATATCGTCTTGTTCCCGGTCTCATTTTTGGCGCTCGGCCTGTTATACTATTTCATTACCCGATGACCTCGTTCATCGGGATTTTTTATTTGACCGCGACGGTGATGCCGATTGGATAATGACGCGTCCCCCGCTTCGGTTCGACGAGCACGCCTCGCTGGTAATAGAACTCGGTCGATGTGAAGGCCGTAAATAATTCCTCAAACTCGGCCTCAGTGAACTGATGGGCATGGAAGGGCTCATTCGTCGGTTGCCCAACGCCTTGACCGAACGGTGTCGACAACACCAAGATTCCGCCTGGCTTCAATAAGTCCCACACGTTCGCCATGAACGCCTCATAGTCGGTGACATGTTCAATCGTCTCGAAGCTGACGATGCAATCGAACGTCCCCAGTTTGTCCGGCAACGTCCGGTCGACGACATCGCCGACGATATAGTTGACGTTCGGATGGTGATAACGCCCTTTCGCATAACGTGTCGCCTCTTCTGACAAGTCGACAGCGACGACCTCGGTCACGATCCCTTTCAAGTTCTTCGCAATCAATTGACTGCCATATCCACTCCCACTCGCAAAATCGAGGACGCGTCCGTTCATGTATAACAAGGCGAAATGGTAACGGGCGATATGTTCGAGCAACAAGCCGTTCAGCGGGTCCATGCGATCTGGGATGACCCGTTCTCCCGTATAATCTAATGTCATAAATTCTCCTTTGGAAAGCTACTGTGCTTTCATCTTAGTCTTCCTAGCACGCCACGACCACAAAAAAAGAGAAAAGATTGTCTCCAACCTTTCCTCTCCTCGTTATTGGTCTTGCTTGAAGCGAAGTAAATCCGAATAGATGAGCTGGTCGTTCATCTCAAGGATTTTATTCGCTTCTTCTTCAAGTGGCGTACATGCTGCACCATCTTCAGCGACTTCGCCAGTCTTGGCGTCATAACACATCGACTGCGTGAACAGATGGTCTTGCGTCACGACCGTTCCATCACGGAAGATGGCGCGGTCATAATGCTCTTTCGAGAACAAGTCATTCCCGAATCCGACCTGTTCAGACGTATCGATTCCGAGCAAGTGCTGAATCGTCGGGTTCATGTCGACGTGACTTCCGATTGTCTCGTGCACTTCACCCTTGTCTTGGCCCGGTAAGTGGATCGCGAACGGAACCGCTTGAAGTTTAGCCACATCGTATGGCGTCAACTCGTCTTTGCCGAGCAAGTCGGCCATCGCGTCATTATGGTTCGTCGAGATCCCGTAATGGTCACCGTAGACGACGAAAATCGTGTCGTCCCACATGCCGTTCGCCTTCAACTCATCGATGAACAAGCCGAGGGCATAATCCTGGTAAGCGAGCGCTTGCGGGAAGTTGTTGAGTGTCGTCGAGTTCGTCTCGAATTTCGGGACGAGCTCGTGCTTTTCACTCGGCATCGTATACGGGAAGTGGTTCGTGAGCGTGATGAACTTCGCGTAGAACGGTTCCGGAAGCTCTTCGAGCATCGGTACCGATTGGCGGAAGAACTCATCATCGAGTAGACCCCACTCCGTCATATCCTCGGGGTTTCCGAGGTCATAGCTGGCTTCGTCAAAGAACTTGTCGACGCCGATGTTTTGATACATCTGGTCGCGGTTCCAGAACGATTTGTTGTTGGCGTGGAACACGGCCGAGTAATAGTTGTCATCTTTGATGACTTCTGGTAACGCGTTATATTCGTTGTCGGCGTTCGTGAAGTAGACTCCTCCACGTGAGAGGCCGTAAAGCGAGTTATCGAGTGCGAACTCGGCATCTGACGTCTTCCCTTGGCCGGTCGTATGGTAATAGTTCGGCCAGTAGTGGGACTCTTCGATCAGTTTGTTCAAGTTCGGCGTGATGTACTCGCCGTTCGACGCTTTCATGTTGTGCGTGAAGTTTTGGGCCGACTCGAACGAGACAACGACCACGTTCTTGCCTTTATACTTCCCGAACATCTCCGGGTCCGGAGCCGCATAGTTCTGACGTGTGAAATTCTCGACTTCATCCAGTTCAGAACCGTCTGCGAGCGCCTTCTGGGCCGACGTCTTCGTTTGGAGCATGGCGTCGTAGACGTGGAAGTTGAACGTTCCTAAGTTTTTAACCAACAGCTCTCGGTCGAACGAGCGCGTCAACAGTTCTGGACGCTCCGTTTCGGCGAGGACGAGGTTGAACCCGAACAAGGCCGCGGCCGCACCGAACGTGATTAAGACGCGGCGTTGCGATGCCTGGCTCGTCTCGTTCATCTTCCATAGTAGGAATGGAAGCACAACGAGGTCCCCTAATAGGAGCAAGTCTTTCCATTCGAGAAGCGACAGGAATGAAGACGAGAGCGTCTCCATGTTCGACGACTGGAACAAGACCGGTACGGTCAAGAAGTCTGTGAACTCACGATAGTACGTCGTATCCGCGAACAAGATGAGCGAGGAGACGAGGTACAGACTGTACAGTGCCCACTTCCGCTTATTCCCCCCAAAGAAGAAGCTGAAAGCGAACAGGAACAACGTGAAACTGAGCGGGTTGATGATGAGGATGAATGCCTGGACCGCGTTCTCGGCCGGCATATTGAAGAAGAACTGATACGCGATCAGCGACTTCGTCCATAACAGGATGGTGAACATCCAAAACAGACGGTGTGTCTTGAACGAGTCGAGCGCCGTCTGGCGGAAGCGGTCCATCCTTCCTTTCGATTGATTCATGGGATTCATGTAAACACTCCTTATATGGAATTCAAGTTAAAGATTCATTTTCTTTTTAGACGTATAAGCTATATTTTAACGTTCCCTTGAACTCAATTCAACTAATTGACGTTTACAACTATACACAAACTTAACAATCCGATTGCAATGTTTACGAAAAAAAGACTACCGAGTCGCCTCGGTAGCCGATTACGAGTGATTCGCTCACCCGATGATATCCATCCAAATTTTTACTGTACTCGCTAAAATGAGTAACGCTAAAATCATCTGCAGTGATTTCGTCTTCATGTTTTTACCGACGTTCGCGCCGAGCGGTGCGGCGATCAAACTGGCGATAATCATGATGACGGCAGGTTCCCACACAATTTGGTCGGTGATGATTTTCCCTGCTGTCGAGCCGATTGACGAGATGAACGTGATGGCGAGCGAACTCGCGATCGCCATCTTCGTCGGAATCCGGAGCACGACGAGCATAATCGGCATCAAAATGAACGCGCCTGCCGCCCCGACGATTCCCGCGGCCACCCCGACGACGAACGCCGAACTCGCTGCAATCACTTTATTGAATGTGACTTGGTCGAGCGGGACGTCCTCGACGTTCTTTTTCGGTAAGAACATCATGATTGTCGCAATCGTCGCGAGCACGGCGTAGACGACGTTAATCAAGTTCTCAGACAAGAGCGTCGAGCCGTAGCCGCCGATGAAACTCCCGATCAACACGGCGACACCCATATACAGGATGAGCTGCTTGTTCAAGTAGCCGCCTTTCCGGTATGCGTAAATCCCACCGATTGTCGCGAAGAAAACTTGAATCGCGCTGATTCCCGATACTTCATGGGCGCTGAACGCTGCGAAGCCGAGAAGCGGTGGAATGTACAACAGCATCGGATATTTAATAATCGATCCGCCAATCCCGACCATCCCCGAAATGAACGACCCGATAAAGCCGATCAAAAAGATGGTGATAATAAATCCAAATTCCATATTAACTCCTCCAATTCCCTACCCTCTATATAAGTAAGTTTTATTGTTGTTCCCAAGCAATCATGCCGCCTGAGATATCATAAATTTCCGTGTAGCCACGTTCTTGCAACAGCTGTGCCGCTTGAGCACTTCGATTTCCGCTCTGGCAGATGACATAAATCGGTTCATCTTTCGGATAAGGTAATTCGGTTGCATTTAATGATGAAAGTGGTGCGTTCACCGCTCCTTCAATATGCCCCCCCTCGTATTCATCCACTTCTCGGACGTCTAACAAGGTTATTTCTTCGTTTTCCAATCTGTTTTGTAGTGTTTCGACGTCGATTTTTGTAATTTCACTCTCATCTGACGTAAAAAGAACGATTCCGACCGTCGCTAGCACTAAAATCGATACAATCATCATGTTTTTCTTCAATTTTCGACCTCCGATTCTTTTTCTTGCATTCAGTATACCTCAGGGGGTATATTAAAAACAACGAAAGAAACTCACTTCAAAAATTCTTGAATCACAAAGGAGATTTATCACTCATGAAAACCATTTCGACTACTGAACTAGAAAAGTTGCTTCAATCTGATGAGACGCTTAACTTGATTGATGTTCGAGAGACAGACGAATTTGCAGGTGGCCACATCAAGCAAGCGAAAAACGTCCCACTCTCTGAATTCGGTGCGAAAGTCGATGAGCTCGATCGTTCGAAACCGATTCACGTCATCTGTGCGGCAGGCGGACGAAGCATGAACGCTTCGGCTTACCTCGACTCACTCGGCTTCGATGGCGTCAACGTCGATGGCGGCATGATGTGCTGGACAGGTGAAACGGTCTAACAATCTTCTATATATACAGTTAAAAAAACACAGTCGTTTACAGTCAACTATTCTTAGGGGGTATTCCACATGTTATTACGTTATTTCTATGATCAAAAATTAGCACAAGCATCTTATATGGTCGGTTGCCAAATGACCGGCGAAGCCGTCGTCATCGACCCGGCCCGTAACATCACACCGTATCTTCAGGAAGCTGAAAAAGAAGGCATGAAAATCGTCGCGACGGCTGAGACTCACATCCACGCCGACTTCGTATCAGGTTCACTCGAGCTTGCGAAACGCACCGGTTCAACAGCTTATCTCTCAGACGAAGGTGACGCGTCATGGAAATATGCGTTCGCGAAAGACATCGATTCAAAACTCGTCAAAGATGGCGACACGTTCAAAGTCGGTAACGTCACACTCGAAGTCATGCATACACCAGGTCACACGCCAGAACACATCTCGTTCTTGCTCTACGACCGGAACCAAACACAACCGATGGGCATCTTCACAGGCGACTTCGTCTTCGTCGGCGACATCGGTCGTCCTGACCTGCTCGAAGAAGCAGCCGGCGTAAAAGGAACGACAGCCATCGGTGCCGAGCAAATGTTCAACTCGCTCAAGAAGTTCAAAGCTCTTCCTGACTTCGTTCAAGTCTGGCCGGGCCACGGTGCCGGCAGTGCCTGTGGGAAAGCACTCGGCGCCATCCCGACATCGACAGTCGGTTACGAGAAAGCGACGAACTGGGCACTTCAAATGACTGATCAAGATGCGTTCATCAAAGAGTTGACGACGGATCAACCAGAACCGCCGAACTACTTCGCAATGATGAAGAAAGTAAACAAAGAAGGCATTCAAGTGACGAACATGATCGCTCGTCCGGAAGTCGTCGGTACGGACCGCCTCGACACGCTCGTCGACGAGACACAAGTCGTCGATACACGTACAGGGGAAGAATTCGCCAAAGGACACGTCCCTGGCACCATCAACATCCCATACAACACGAAATTCGTCTCATGGGCCGGCTGGCTCGTCAACTTCGACAAAGACATCACGCTCATCGCGAGCGCGGAAGACGTCGAACAAGTGCAGACGGATCTTCAATCAATCGGTCTCGACCGTCTCCGCTTCATCGTCCCAGTCGAAGAGCTCGATCAAGAACTCTTGACGGAAACGTACACGGACGTGACAGCGGAACAAGCGATTGAATCAGCTGAAAAAGGTGACGTCTTCGTCCTCGACGTCCGGAATGCGACGGAATGGAACGCGAGCCACTATGAGAAAGCAGAGCGCATCCTACTCGGTAAGTTGGCGCGCGACCACGAAGGTCTCCCGACAGACCAAACGATCGCCGTTCACTGTGCGTCAGGCGTCCGTTCACGGATGGCCGCGAGCGTGCTTCAATCACTCGGCTACAAGGATATCCAAAACATCCTCGGTGGCTACGGTGCGATGAAGACTGTCCTCAATGCAGAACAAATCGGCTAATGCTATACTACAAACAAAGAAAGCGCCCACTCGTCTGGGCGCTTTTTCTCTAGGAGGGATTGTGTGATTGCGATCGGTCCATTGAACGTTCGACTCGATTTACTGGCTATGATGGTCAGCCTGCTCATTCTCTACATCGGTTTTAAAAAAATCGGCTTATCGGAAAAAGACCGCGACGCCGTCCTCGGCACATGGTTCGCCGGTTTCCTCGCGTGGAAAGGAAGTGCAATCGTCCTCGGTCTCGCGTCGACGGGTAGTTTGGCCTTATCCCTTTATGCGACCGGGGGCACGTGGTCAATCCTGATCGCCGCTGGTGTGATTGCATTTTTCGTCTACCGGCTCTCGCCTAGCCTTCGTGGCTATTGGTTGTTCTCGGCCTTGTTCCTTTGGTTTGCGATGACGCTCGTCGTCCCGAAATATGGGACGCTCCCGCTGCTTTCTTCATCGCAACCGCTCCATCTCTATATGGCCGCCCTCATCGTCTTACTGCTTATCGCGACGTGGCGCTGGATGCGGACACCGACGCTCGGAGCACTGCTCTGGACGGGGGTCGGTGCATTTTCGATTTGGTTGATCGGGTCAATCGTCACCGGTACGTTCGAGTTGTGGTGGGTCATTCCGTTCTTCCTTCTAATCGCCGTCGCCGCCTACGTGGCGCGACCGTCCCAGAAGACCCTTCAATACGGACTCGGTCTCATCGTCGTGCTCGCCATCATCAACGCCAGCCTACCAGACGAGACACCACGACTCGAAGCCGGTTCGTCTCAGACCGGTTTGAACATTGGTCAAGTGCCACCGAACTTCGAATTGAAGCGGACGGATGGGACGACGTTCAACTTGAGTGAGTTGCGCGGCGAACGGATCGTCGTCAACTTCTGGGCGTCGTGGTGCCCACCGTGTCGGGCCGAGATGCCTGACATGGCCAAGTTTGCCCGTGAACAAGACGATGTGACCATCGTCGCCGTCAATACGACGACGAGCGAACGGGATGTCGCTGATGCCGAATCGTTCGTCGCCCCGTATGAAGATGCGTTCGAAGTCGTCTATGACGAAGAAGGAATCGTCGGGGATGCGTATCGGATTCAGGCGATGCCGACGACGTACGTCCTCGATGAAAATGGAGTCATCGTCGCCAAGCAATTCGGCGCCATTGACCACGCCTGGCTCGATGCTCAGACAAATTGAAAATAAAGGAGCGGTTTTCTCTCGATTGAGAAAAGCCGCTCCTTTATTTGTCTCGCCGGTAATTCTACTCATCTTTTTTCGTAAGCTTCAAATTCTTTTGAACCTCGTTTTGGAGGATCAGGATCTTGTTGAATAGATAACCACCCTACTAGACCTGTGACAAGCGAGAACAGACTGATCCCCAGTTGAGAAATCGACACAGACGTCATCAATCGGTCAATGATGTTAACAATGATGAATGTACTCATGATGTGAAGGAACAAAGCTAACATCCCTGTATGTGATTGGATGACATTGAGAGTCGTCAACGCCTTCAATAAAGCCGACAGAAACAAGTTAATCGGGATCTCTGACAGTCCGTATACGAGGAAGAAGAGGAGCAGACTCCACAACGATTCATATTGTAGACCGAGTATTTTCAAGATTAGAAATTCAAGAGATGTAAACACAATCAATATGATTGAAATAATCAACGTACAAATCAATAAAGGTTTGATTCCTTTTATCGTGATTGCCCCCTTCTGTTTAGACAGCGTCCCCAAATTAAAAACCGCCTGAGCGGTTCTTAATTTTGCTTTGAATAACCTTGAGTCTTCAAGAAGTCTTTTACGTCGAGCCGGGTCGGTTTCGATAACATCCGTCCCATTTGTCCGGTCCACGTATCGCTTCGTTGGTTCGACCCACGGGCCGCGTAGTAGTCGTGAATCGTCGCATCATATGCATCGAGTTCTTGTTTCAGTTGCTCGGCGTCTGCGACGTATGTGTTCTCGTGATAAATATGCTCGAGCGGGAGGCGCGGTTTTTGACCTTCGACGTGCTCCGGTACACCGACGGCAAGTCCGAAGAGCGGCAATACCCGCTCCGGCAGACCGAGCAGTTCCTTCACAGCGAACATATCATTGCGAATCCCACCGATGTAACAAATGCCGAGGCCCATCGATTCGGCGGCCACGACGGCATTTTGCGACGCGAGCGCGGCATCGATGACCGCGACAAGCAACTTCTCGTCCGTCTCGAGCGTCGCATTCACTTCGGCCTCCCGCAGTTCTCCAATCAACTCGTGTCGATATAGGTCGGCGCAGAAGACGAAGAAGTGACCGTTGTCGATGACGTATTGCTGGTTGCCGGCGATTTCGGCCAGACGTGCTTTCTTCTCCGGGTCGGTCACCCCGATGATGGAATAGGCTTGGATAAAGCTCGACGTCGACGCGCGCTGGGCGCTCTCGACGATGAGCCGGATTTGTTCGTCGGTCAACGTCTCGTCCGTGAACGAGCGGACAGAGCGGTGGTTCAGTAGTGTTTCGATGACTTGATTCATGAAGCATCCCCCTTTTTTCTTATCTTGGCATAACCACAAGATCGGGACAATTTTGAAAGCTTCTATTCAGACATCCACCTCAAAAATCGCCCACGGTAGCCAAAGGACAGATTCTGTCTCCACGTCTTCTTGATTGCTGTATGTACAATAGCGTTCCGCTTCTTCAAATGTCGATATGAATCCGTGTCTATTCAACTGGAACGAGAACTGTTTGGCAAAATCTTGTTCTAGCCCATTACATAGATACGAATGAAACATGCCATTCTCATAACCGAGCACTTCGTACCCGAGCAGTCTCCCTACTGGCGCGCCGCATCCATGTCGCAATAAACGTTCGACACCATAACGCTCAAGACTCTCTCCTTCGTCCCCTTCTGCTAAAAAGTCAGCAACATAAGACTCAGGCAAACCGAGTTCAATGATGTCGAGCTCGATGTGAGAGAAGAAACAATTGCGAAATCTCTTGGCGAGTTCAACCGTCTGAAACGTTTGAGGGTATCCGAGGTCCCCACTCTCTTGATGAATCTCCACCCATTCCGTGAGCTTAAAGAACGCTTCTTCGCTAAGTCGCAGTCGTTCTCGATACGCCTTCTTACGCTCTTTTGAAGTCCCCCAAAGCACATCGAGCGCCGGGTGTTGCTCACAAATGCATGCACTTGCTGATTGTACGGACTCCGGAATAAGTTGCGCGTCCATATAAGCTGCTCGTTTTGTACGTTCAATCAGCAAATATCCCCCACTTCGTATATTCATCTCATCCCCTCCACTTTCTAGTATACGCAAAAAAAGCAGAGTGGCCTGTTCCCACTCTGCTTGCGTGTTTATTCTGTGACTTGACTCAAGAACGGTGTGATATCGACGTTAAGTGCTTCCGAGAGACGCGCGCCGAGGTCGCGGTCGGCCCGGTAAAAGTTGCAGATCAAGAGGAGCACCGTGTTTTCATGGCGAACTTCTTTAATATGCGCCACCAAGTTGTTCACGAGTGCCGTCTTCTCTTCTTCCGAGTAGCGACGGTACACTTCTCCAGCTTGACCGAAGTCGTTCGTCTTCTCGATTTTTTGACGTCCGGCCACGCCTGAGAGTGGTTGTTCCGTCTCGATATAAGCCGCATCCGGTTTCGGTGCGTCCTCATAGCGGTTCGGTTCATAGTTGACCGGGCTCGTTTGTTGTTTGAACGGCATCACGCCATCACGCTGATTGTTCGACACTTGTGCGAACGGACAGTTGATTGGGAGCTGCAAGTA
This sequence comes from Exiguobacterium sp. s56, assembly GCF_018618255.1. Taxonomy (NCBI): domain Bacteria; kingdom Bacillati; phylum Bacillota; class Bacilli; order Caryophanales; genus Exiguobacterium; species Exiguobacterium sp. s56. The sequence goes on from NZ_JACSLR010000007.1 coordinate 17,911, forward strand.
GTTCGCTCCGATCCGGTAACGTTGCGTATCCGAATAGGAGAACAAGCGACCTTGGAGCATTTTGTCTTCCGACGGTTGAATCCCAGGTACAAGCACGCCCGGGTTGAAGCCGACCGATTCCGTCTCGGCAAAGTAGTTGTCGACGTTTTTGTTGAGCGTCATCGTACCGACGAGCTGATACGGGATGACGTCTTCGAACCAGTCTTTTGTCGCGTCGAGCGGATCGAAGTCGAAGTTGTCCATATCGGCCGGGTCGAGGATTTGGACGTAGAGATCCCATTCTGGGAAGTCGCCTTCCTCGATGGCGTTGAACAAGTCGCGTGTCGCATGGTTGAAGTCTTCGGCCTGTACTTTCGCCGCGTCTTCCATCGACAAGTTTTTAACCCCTTGTTTTGGGACCCAACGGAGTTTTATGTACACCGTGTTTCCGTATTCGTTGACCCATTTGAATGAGTGGACCGATGAACCGCGCATATGACGGTATGAGGCTGGAATCCCTTCATCGCTGAACAAGTGGATGAGCATGCTCGTCGATTCCGGCGTGAGCGACATGAAGTCGAAGAAACGGTCTGGGTCTTGCAAGTTCGTCCGTGGGTCCGGTTTGAGTGAGTGGATCACGTCTGGGAATTTGATGGCGTCACGGATAAAGAAGACCGGTAAGTTGTTTCCAACGAAATCATAGTTCCCTTCTTCCGTGTAAAACTTGACCGAGAATCCACGTGGGTCACGAAGCGTCTCTGGTGAGCCAAGACCATGGATGACGGTTGAGAAGCGAGCGAAGATTGGTGTCTCTTGTCCCTCTTCCTGCAAAAATTTGGCTTTTGTATATCGTTTCATGCTATTTTTAACTTTGAAGACACCGTGTGCTCCGGCACCACGGGCATGAACGACCCGTTCCGGCACGCGCTCACGGTCAAAGTGGGCGAGTTTTTCAATGAGTTGATAATCTTCGAGAAGTGTCGGGCCGCGGCGACCCGCTGTGATGGAGTTGGCGTTATCCCCGATTGGGACGCCTTGGTTAGTAGTTAGACGACGATGTTGATCCATATTGTTGCCTCCTCTTTATAATCATTCTTACAAAGTTAATGATATTAAAAGATAATAATTATTACAAATAAAACGCTCGAGCTATGCTCGGACGTTTTGCAATCGCTTTCAGTTTTTACGTTTCTTGTGTTGTTCTTTTCGGTGAATCTCGGTCACGAGCAAGGCTGCGATAACGCCGCCGAGTGATCCGGCAACGAGATCGACCATCGTGTCGTCGTTCCCGTTCCCTTGCATCGTCGTGTTCAATAGCAAGTCCGATGTGAATTCATACATTTCCCAAAGTGCCGCCCCGGCCATCGCGAAGACGACGATATAGACGAAGACGAACCGCTTCGGCATCTCAAGTCGGATGTCCTCATCAAGTCGACTTAAGAAATCAAAGCCGAGAAACGCCAAGAAGACGCCGCTCAACACGTGAAGAAACGTGTCCCACCAACCGTTCGAATATAAGCCGACAATTGACCCCAAGTACTGCGACGCAAACAAGAATAAGATATAGGCGACTTTCATTTTAGCGTCGAACTCGGTTTTGAACGTCTTCTCGAGGATGAACGGAATCAAACCCGACACGATTCCCGCCCCGGCGACGCTCGCGTCAAACCACTCTCCTTCGATGATCGACGTGACGAGTATGACCGCCATGAACAACACGAACCCGAATTCCAGTAGACGTCCTCGTGTCAGTTTCATCTCTGCGCGCCTTCCTTCGTAAGAATGTCTCACCTACCGTATTCCCGTTTCAGCGACCGTTTCAACAATCCCGTCCGAAAATTCGTGCTTTTGTCGGATTCTTCCGTCATCAGTTTGTCTCATACTGAAAGAAACGATTCGAGGAGGAACACTCATGCCGATCAACCCGTATCTCAATTTCAATGGCGACTGTCGCGACGCCGTCCTGTTTTATGCCGACGTCTTCGCCGAGCCCGCCCCGGACATCATGACGTTTGCTGCCCAGCCTGGACCGGACGGTGAACCGGTACCGGATGAGCTGGCCGACCTCGTGCTCCATGCCCGTCTAAGCGTCCACGGCACTTCGCTCATGTTTTCGGACGCGATGCCGGACGGTCCGGTCACGTTCGGACAGAACATCACGCTCGCCGTCGTGACAGATGACCTCCACGCCATCCGTCGTGAATTCGAGGCCCTATCTGACGGCGGCCGTGTCCTCATGCCGCTCCAAGAGACGTTCTGGAGCAAAGCGTACGGTATGGTCGAAGACCGTTTCGGTGTCCAATGGCAATTCAGTCACGAGGCTTGACCATGACAAAGACCCCATGCTACTTGATATGCTCCCCAATAGGTAGACAGATGAAATAACAAATCTGTTTATCTGATTGGGGAGTGTTTTTTTATGGCGAGAAGTCGGCATTCTATCGAACAAAAACTGGGTGCGGTGCGCATGATGGAAGAAGAAATATATAGTTGGAAGGAAATCATGGAGGCCCATGACGTCTCTTGGGATACCCTCCGGGTATGGAAAGCCAAATTCGATACCGGTGGAATTGACGCGTTGAATGAATCGAGGACACAAAGACTTTACACGGAGGGATCAGAAAATCGCGGCCGTGCGTGACTATCTCGACGGTCTCACTAAAATGGAAACCCTCTCCAAGCATCACATCAGTAGTTGGTCTGTTCTTTACAGATGGATTAAGAAGTATACTGGTCATAGCGAGTTAACAGATTCGAGAAAAGGGATGGATCGAGCTATGGCCAAAGGAAGAAAGACCACATTCGAGGAACGGATCGAGATCGTCAGATATTGCCTGGAGAACGAGCGGAACTATCAACGGACAGCCGAGCTATTCGCTGTGTCTTACCAGCAGGTCTATGGCTGGACGAAAAAATATGACGCCGACGGCGTGCATGGGCTCGAGGACCGGCGTGGACGGACGAAGCAAGAAGAGGAACTGACCAACGAGGAGAAGCTCGAACGTCGCATCCAACAGATCGAGCGGGAGAACGAGCGCCTGCGGGCCGAGAACCTGTTCCTAAAAAAGTTAGAGGAGATCGAGAGGAGAGGTTGATCAGCCAAATCCGGCTACAGCTGCGGTACACGGCCATCGAGGAACTGTCGACAACCGACACATTCTCGGTCGTGCTCCTTTGTGAGGTCGCGCAGGTCTCACGGGCCGCCTATTATAAATGGTTGAAGCGTACCGTCTCGGTACGTGAGGAAGAGAACTTGAGCCTACTAGAGGACATCCGTCTCCTATACGACCAGGTGAACGGGACCTATGGCTATCGACGGATCACCATGACGGTCAACCGCAGACGACGCCAGCATGGCCTGCCGGCATACAACGAGAAGCGCATCTATCGTCTCATGCGCATCCACGAGATCCGTTCGGTCATCCGCCAGAAACGAAATCGGTACAAAAAATCGTCACCACAACATGTGGCCGAGAACCTGATGAACCGAGAATTCGGTGCGTCCCGATCGGACGAGAAATGGTGTACCGACGTCACCGAGTTCAAATATGGTGCCGGGAAGAAGGCGTATCTGAGCGCGATCATCGACCTGTATGACGGCTCGATCGTCGCCTATCGTATCGGAAAGTCCAACAACAACGGGCTCGTCTTCCATACGATGATGCCGGCCATCGCGGGGCTCCGTACAGGAGCACGTCCGATGATCCATAGTGACCGAGGGTTCCAATATACCTCGAGAGGGTTCAAACGCATGGTAGAAGACGCGGGACTGACCCACAGCATGTCCCGGATCGGACGTTGTCTCGACAACGCCCCGATCGAGAGTTTTTGGGGCACCTTGAAAGTCGAGATGTACTACTTGCGTGAGTTCCAGGCCTATAGCGAACTCACATCGGCCATCGAGGCCTACATATCGTTCTATAACCATGATCGTCTCCAGAAACGACTAAACGGCTTGAGCCCTGTCGAATACAGGGCTCAAGCCGCCTAGGCTAGTTTTCATTATTTGCCCTGTCTACTTGACGGGGAGCAGTTCAACTTGCGATGGGGTTTTTCGACTCTTTTTATGATTAGCATTATGACGGGGCCATGAATCAACACTGAATTACTTATGAACGGAGAAACAAGCCTGTAAGCAACATGAGATAAAAATAATCTGGTTCTCTATATCGCGTTTTAAAATGAGGTTCTGCGTATAAAGTGAAAAAAACTTTCAGGGAGATGGGATAAACTCATGAAAGAAGACAAACACGAACACTCAAATATTCCGATTTGGGCTTATGAGACTATTGAAATAGAAGATTCTAATGTGCAGTGGGCACGGTTAGGTCTACAAGAAACAAGAGAGTTGTTCGACTTACTTTCAAAGTTTGGCATCAAGGAAGCGGAACACATAGGTAGTACGGCCGTTCCTGGTCTACCCGCAAAACCGATTATAGATGTGATGATTGGGATCGAATCGTTTGAAAAAATCCACGATATTGTTGATACGTTAACGTTGCATGATTGGCACTATGTACCACCTGAACTAGATGGACAATCCTGGCGGAGATTTTTTGTGAAAGTAAAAAATGATAAGCGAGTTGCTCATTTACACATCATGAAAATAACAGAAGATCGTTGGGGAAAACAGATTGAGTTTCGAGATAAATTACGAGACAATCCTTCGCTTGTAAATGAGTACGGGCTTCTTAAAAGACATTTAGCAAAAGAATTTCGTAATGACCGAGAAAAGTATACTCAAGCTAAAGCTGCCTTTATAAATCAAGTATTAAACACCTGACTTGGAGGCATGGAAACACGAATTGGGCAAACATGACTGCAGCAATGCTTCACTTCGGGCAGAACCATCAATAAAAAAAGAATCAGACCGCATATTGCGATTTGATTCGTTAACAGCTCGAGACCTCATCGCAATCGATGGGGTCTCGTTTATTTCTGGGCGACAAAAAAGATTCGTTCTGCGTTCGGGCCCGGAGCTTGGTCCGTAAAGTCGGCCGTGACCGATTTCACATGGAAGCCGGCTCCGATGAGCCATTGCATATATTGCCCCGGCTCATACGTCTGTTGCTCATGCGTCTCTTCGACACGCTCATACGTGCCATCCTCAAGGGCGACAAAGAACGTCAAATCGTGAACGACCGAGAGCGGTGCTTCGCCTGGGTCGGCGAACCAGATATACGAGCAATCTTCCCCGTTCGAGGCATACGTCTTCTGGTTGAAAAGCGTCTGCATCTTGTTCGGCGAATGCACATCAAACATGAACATGCCGCCCGGTTTCAATTGTTCGTACACCGCCTCGAACGTGTCGATGACATCGGCCTCATCCTCGAGATAGCAAAGCGAGTCACAAAGGATTGTCACGGCGTCGACCGGGTGTGGCAATTCAAGCTCCCGCATATCCTGTTGCCAGAGCGGAAGCGTGATGCCTGCCTCGAGCGCTTTCTCTTGGGCGACTTCGAGCATCGACTCAGATAAGTCGAGTCCGATCGTCTCGTAATACTGCGCCAAGCGAATCGTCGCCGAGCCCGTCCCGCATCCGACGTCAGCAAGCGATGCACCGTCTTTGACATGGCGGCGCACGAAGGCGACCCAGTCCTCGTACGGGGCATCTTTCATCAACTCATCGTAGACGTAGGCGAACCCTTCGTACGCCATTAGCCGACTTCTACTTCCACTTGTGGCGCATCTGCCCACAGTTTTTCAAGGTTGTAGTAGTCGCGGTCATCGCGATGGAAGATATGGACGACGACGTTTTCGAGGTCAGCGAGCACCCAACGTGCCGAGTCCATGCCTTCGAATTTGTGGAGCGGAAGCTCATGCTCTCCGGCCACGTCTTTGATTTCGCGCGCGATCGCTTGGACTTGCTTCTCTGAGTTACCGTGGCAGATAACGAAATAATCTGCAACTGGTGAGATGCCTTCCATGTCGAGGACGACGATATCTTCGGCACGCTTATCGTCAGCGGCCTTCACGATCAATTCTAATTCTTCTTTTACAGTCATACTGTACCTCCTAGGGTGTTTTCACAAAATGGTTATACGTCTCAATCGTCAGCGGGAAAATCCGCACCGACTTGTTCAATAAATAAGCAATCGTCTGGCGCAACGTCGCGACGACGGCCGCTTCGAGCGAACGATCCGCGAGGTCACGTAAGACGTCGACGCCGGGATACGACCGATTCGGTTCGATCGCGTCCGCAACGAATAAAATCTGGTCAAGCCGGGACATGCCCGGTTCTCCGGTCGTGTGGTTCTTGATGGCCGACACGACGGCCGGGTCAAGGTCGTACGCTCGGTCTAACAGGATGGCCCCGACCGGCGCATGCAACAGCTCGTCATCGAACGCAAGCAAGCTCGGATCGAGGTTCTCCTCGACCACGACTTGCCGCATCATGTCGGCATCCAAATATTTCGCATAGTCGTGCAGCATCGCCGCGAGTCGCGCCGCTTCCACATCGGCACCGTACAAGCGGGCCAACCGGTCGGCCGTCTCGACGACACCGAGCGTGTGGATGTAGCGTTTCTCGGGCAACGTCGCCTCAATCAATGATTGTGCTTCCTCATACGTCATACAAGTCGCGCTCCTTGATATAAGTTTCGACATCGAGCGGGACGAGATATTTGATGGACTTGTCCCGTCTCGTCCGCTCCCGGATATCGGTCGACGAGATCTCGAGTTGCGGCATATCGATCGTGCGCACATCTGCCTGTTTCGGGATGCGGTAGCGGCTGCCCGGACGCGCGACAGCCCCGAACGTGACGAGGGTGACGAGCGTCTCGTAATCGTACCACTTCTCAAGTGATTCGAGCGAGTCCGCCCCAATCAAGAAGAAGAACGTGTCGTCCGGAAACAAGTCCCGCAACCGTCTCATCGTCTCGACCGTATAGGACGGTTCGTCACGTTCAAACTCAATCAAGCTTAGTTTGAACGCAGGTTGATCTGCAATCGCCCGCCGGGTCATTTCGATTCGGTCTTTAGCCGGGCTGAAGCCCGCCTTGTGCGGCGGAATCGCCGCCGGCAGAAACCAGACCTCATCGAGTTCCAACTGTTCGCGCGCCTGTTCGGCGATCAATAAATGACCGAGATGTGGCGGGTCGAACGTGCCTCCCATCAGGCCGATGCGGCTCATGGGAGTTTGATTTGGCGATTTTCTTTCTCAGTCGCCTGTTTGTACAAGACGATGACTTTTCCGATGACTTGAACGACTTCGGCTTTCGTGCCTTCAGCCAATTCTCCGGCTACGTCTTTCGGCGTATCGGTACAGTTTTGAAGCACTTGAACTTTCAAGAGCTCACGTTTTTCGAGCGCGTCGCTGATGTCTTTGCACATCGCTTCACTCACTCCATTTTTTCCGACTTGATAAATCGGCGAGAGGTGGTGTGCCTCGGCACGTAAAAAGCGTTTTTGTTTACCTGATAACATACTATTTATTCCTCCAATAAGCGTTCAATTAACTTCATTCCGACAAGTTGATCCGGTCTCACACCTGTCCAATATTCAAACGCCAAAGCGCCTTGTCCGACGAACATGGCAGTTCCGTTGACGATTTTCGCGTCTGCTTTGGCGGCTTCCTTTAAAAACGGTGTGACGAGTGGACGATATATGATATCACAAACGACGGTGTTTTGTCGTAAACCTTTTAACGATCGTGGTGAATCGACGCCGTCCATGCCGACCGATGTCGTCTGGATGATGACGTCATACCTTGCGATCTCGACATCTGTGAGCGCCTGCGCCTCGATCCCGAACGCGTCCGCGAGACGCTCCGCCCGTTCCATCGTTCGATTCGTGACCGTGACGTCACGGGTCGGCAAGGCACTGATGATGCCGCGCGCTGCCCCACCCGCCCCGATGACGAGCACATGGCCCGTCCAATCAGTCCAGCGGTCGAGCGCGGCGACGAGGCCAGCACCGTCCGTGTTCGTCCCAATCAGCTTCCCGTCCCGCTTATACACCGTGTTGACGGCACCAGCGGCTTCGGCCGCCACATCGAGTGTATCAAGGTACGGGATGACAGCCTCTTTATACGGGATTGTGACGTTGAATCCGTCCCAGACACCGTCACGCATCTGTTGAAACAAGTCCTCGATTTCGTCCGGGGTGACGTCGAGCGCCTCATAGCGCCCGAAAAGCCCAGACGCTCTCAGCCACTGCTCGTGCAGGACGGGAGAGAGCGAATGAGCAATCGGGTGACCGATGACGGCCAGTCTCATACGAGCGCCTCACGCAATGTGACGGCAACTCCTTTTGGTGCCCACGCGGCGATGCGTCCACCTTTTCCGTGAATCGCAACCCAACCGAGTCCGCTGAAGACGATGTCTGTCTTGACGCCGTCACGGAGACTGAACTCGTGACGCACGAGCGGAGGCAATAGTTGCAACGTTTTCTCGTTCGGCGGATTGAGCATCTTACCGATATGGTTTTCGTATAGTTCATCTGCTTTGTCGAGCTTGGTCCGGTGTGTCTTCAACTCGTTCGACATGTAGACAACGAACGAGCGCTTGTTGCCTTCCATGTAGTCGAGACGGGCGAGTCCACCGAAGAAGAGTGTCTGCTGCGGGTTCAATTGGAACACGTGCGGCTTAATCTCTTTTTTCGGGGTGATCGTCTTCAAATCTTTCGCATCGACATAATGCGCCATTTGATGACGGTTGATAATCCCCGGCGTATCGTACAGGTTCGCATCATCGTCGAGCGGGACGTCAATCAAATCGAGCGTCGTTCCCGGGAAATGACTGACCGTGATGATGGCCTCGTCTTCTGCTCCGAAACGCTTGATGATTTGGTTGATGAGCGTCGACTTCCCGACGTTCGTACAACCGACGACATAGACATCCTTGCCTTTACGATAGTACTCAATCTTCTCTGCGAGCTCGTCGATGCCGTGCCCTTTTTTGGCACTGATCAAGTGCACATCGACCGGGTTCAAGCCGAGTTCTTTCGCTTCAGACTTCATCCAGTTGGCCATCCGGTTCGGGTTGACCGACTTCGGTAACAAGTCGACTTTGTTCCCGACCAAGAGGACGGGGTTCGTGCCGACTGAGCGTTGTAGCCCTGGCAACCAGCTGCCATTGAAGTCGAAAATATCGACGATTTTAATGACGAGCGCTTCTTTGGAGCTGATGCCGTTCAAGATGCGCAAGAAGTCGTCATCTGTCAATTCGACGTCTTGAATTTGATTGTAGTGCTTCAATTTGAAGCAACGTTGGCAAATGACGATCTCGCGATCGAGTGCCGATTTTGGTGCATAACCGGCACCGGTCGGGTCTTCCGTTTGAATAGCGACACCGCAACCGGCGCAATAACGTGTTGTTTCTTCCATAATGTTGTCTGCTGTCATTTAAGTTGCCTCTTCTTCATTCACTGTAGCGCCTCGCCGCTACTCCTGAAGCGTTAATTCCGACGCCTTACGCGCCGTACATGGACAGCCTCCTTCTTCCTGTGCGTTCGAGGTCCTTATTCATCTTTTTTATGTGAATCTTCGGAACGTGAGTGCACCGCTTCACCGATTTTCTCAGCGACGGCCACTTTGGCGCGCTTCGCATCGACGGCGAGTTCCTCAACTTTTTTCGTGATCAACACGTACTTTCCGCGACGTTTCATATGGGCGAACACGACTTTTTCAAGCATGCGATTGAACTTCGTGACGAGTCCGTCCGTCTTGACGACCGGTTGCACGTGGATGACGTGAATCCCGGCCATGTTGGCACCGAGTACGTCCGTGAACAATTGATCGCCTAAGAAGATGGCTTCTTTCGTCGAATAGCCATATTTTGCGAGCGCCTGTTTGAATCCAGACGGTAACGGCTTTTTCGCACGTGCCACATAGTGAAGGCCGAGCGGTTCCGTGAACGTACGTACGCGGTTCTCGTTATTATTCGAGACGACGATGACATCGAGGCCGTGTGACTTCACTTTTTCAAGCCATAGCAAAAGAAGCTCTGGTGCGTGCGGGACGTCCCAGGCCACGAGTGTATTATCAAGGTCCGTCAAAATTACACGTACCCCACGGTCTTTCAATTCTTCAAGGTCGATGTCAAATACTGACGCGACGAACTGTTTCGGATAAAGTCGATTAAACACGGTTAAATTCCTCCAATTAGCTAAAGCGATTCAACTACTATACATGTAGTGATATCCCTTCTATGGTAAACGAAAACCGACCAAACGACTAGTGTATCGTTCGGTCGGCCTGAAAAAGTTTTAAAAAATCAACCGTTTTGCATCGTCCCGATGACTTCTCCGAGTCGAACCGGGCCGATTTTGGCTGGGTCGATGGTGACGCGGCCTTTCTCAAAACAAAGGATGACGGTCGAGCCGAATGAGAAATAACCGACCTCGTCGCCTTTGCCCGCGTGTTCGCCTTCAAGCGTCCATTCGATCGTATTGACGTTCAACGCCCCGACCATGATGTGCTCGTATACTCCAACGGCCGTCTCGAAGCGTGTGACGCGACGATAGTTGCGTGAGAGCGGACGAACCGTCTCCGTCAACCCGATGTCATTCACCGGTGCCGAACGGTCACCGAGTTCATAATGACTGAGCACCCGCCCGGCGAGCGGGACGTGGACGCGGTGATAGTCACGCGGGCTCAAATAAAGTACACAGACCGTACCGCCGGCGTAACGTCTTGCTTCTTGTTGCGATCCGAGCAGTTCGGCGAGCGTGTACGACTGACCCTTGACCTCGAAGCGGCTGTCGTCCGTAATATCGGCCACGATGGACAGTTTGCCGTCGCATGGTGAGACGACCGAGTTCGGGTTGGCGTCGATCGGCCGGACCCCGTCTTTCAAATGACGTGTGAAAAAGGCGTGCAGGCTCGGATAAGCCTCGATCGGTTCCGCCGCTTCATCAACGTTGATTTGATACGTTTTCGCAAACGACGGGATGAAGGCCCGGCTCGCTGACGATTCAGCGAAGGCACGGAGTCGCTTGGCAATGACCGGGGTCGCGTTCAATTCAAACAAAGTCTGATATAAGCGGCTTTTGATCACTGTGTGCCCTCCTCGTTTTTAAAGAACGTTTCATACTGTTGCTCAGAGACCGCTCCTTCAACACGTCCGACTTCTTTTCCATCTTGGAAACGAATCATCGTCGGTGTCCCGTTGATGCCATAAGTCGTCCAGACGTTGTGGTCGGCCAAGTTGATGGAGACGGCGTCATTCTCTTCGATGAGTGGCTCGACGTATGGTTTGACTTGCTCACAGTATTCGCAACCTGTCTGCCAGAAGTAGACGACGACTTCCTCTTCTTCTGAAATCTTCGTCTCGAGCTCGTCAGGTGTGACGGCGTTGACGCCCGTCTCCTCGTTCGCGTTGTTCAAGAAGAACAACAAGCCGAGACCGATGACGATGATGACTCCGATGATGGCGAACGTGATGAAGTTCGCCCGTTTGGCATTGTTTTTCATATTCGATTCCTCCTAATAATATAAAAAGAACTGACTCGGATATGAGCCAGCTTGGTTGTAGACGTCTTACTTCTCTTGTGCGACGTCGCTAATCCCCATATCTTGGTTAAGCGTGTCCAAGAGTACAATAAAGATCGTGATGACGACGCCAAAGAATGTCGCGAGCATCGCGTTGAACGTCACGCCATCGACAGCAGAAATGATAAAGATTGCTGTATTCGAAAGCAAGATCGCCCAGAACAATGTGACTAAGTAACGCATCGATAGTCCCCTCCATCTCACAGATGATTCATGAAAAATTCATACGTCCTTAGTATAGCATTGTTACCGTAAAATGTGCGACCTCGATTGTATATTCTTTCCGTCGAAACGGGAAATATGGTACGGTTTGAGAAATAAGCAACTCGTAGAAAAGAGGAAACCCTATGTCACGTTATTTAATCGCAGTCGATTTGGATGGAACGTTGTTACGCGACGACAAGACGATCAGTGAACGCAACGTGCGTGCGCTTCAAGCAGCACGTGAGGCGGGTCATGAAGTGATGATCGCGACCGGTCGCCCACAACGCCATTCGATCATGTATTACGAAGATCTCGGCTTGACGACACCGCTCATCAACTTCAACGGCGCGCTCGTCCATCACCCGAAAGATCCGTCATACGCAGTGACGCACCGGCCGATTCCGCTCAAGACGGCGCACGAGATTATCGAGGAAGTATCGGAAACGAAAGCGCACAACATCGTCGTCGAAGTGACCGACCACGTCTATTTCCATAAAGATCCGCAAGAGTTTTACAGCCCATACGCCGAGCGCGCGCTCAGCGTCACGTCGGGCAACTTGCTCAAGCACTTGCAGGAAGAACCGACATCGCTCCTCATCCACGCGACGAAAGAGCACGTCGACAACGTCCGCGCTCGTTTGAATAAAGTCCACGCCGAGGCTGTCTTGAACCGCCAATGGCGCATGCCGGAGCACATGATCGAGGTCATGAGCCAGAACACGTCGAAAGCGCTCGGGTTGCGCGAAGTATCGAAACATCTCGGTATCAACCGCAAAAACATCATCGCGTTCGGCGACGAGGAAAACGACCTCGAGATGCTCGACTACGTCGGCACCGGCGTCGCGATGGGCAACGCCATCAGCCAGTTGAAAGCCGTCGCGGATGAAGTGACCGCTTCAAATATGGAAGACGGCATCGCCATCTACCTCGAAGAAAAACTTGGCATCAAAGCATAATCCACACACCGACTGTTCATGCAGTCGGTGTTTTTTGCGTTCGATTCTAACCATGGTCAAATAAAGCGCCACAAATAGTCGTCAAAAATCTTGGTCATCACTTTCGGGGTGTTCGCGATGTACACGTTGATTTGTTCCACGTTCGATTCATACGGATCCGCGTCACGTTCATCCGTCGGGAAGTCTGAGATTCCTTTGATGACGATGCATTCGACGTCATTTTTCTTGCAGATATACGCGATGGCGCCTGCTTCCGTATCCGCGATGGTGATGTCGTGTCCTTTCAGTTCCAGGTAGTCGTTCCACATCACGACCGCTCGATCGGCCGTCGCAATGGTACCCGTCAAAAAATCGTCCCCGTAGTTCGCTAGTTCAATGTCGACGATGAACGATTGCTTGATCAGCGGCTCTACTTCTTTGACCGTGCAATCGTATTGAACAGCGCGATGAGGGATGAGGATATCCAACTGGTTGAACGTATCGTCGATTCCGGCGCACGTGCCAGCCACAATCACTTTCATTAAATTGAAGCGAGACATCATATATTGATTGGCACCGACCCCGTTCGCTTTCCGCACACCGGTGCTGTAGAAAACGAGTTCGACATCATCAAGCGTCCTCTTGAAATACTCGCCATACGGGTAACTGAACCGCTCATCCACGCTAACGTCATAATACTCCAATGTCGCTTCATACTCCCATTTCGTCGCAATACTGACTCCAATCATCACACGTCCCCCTCACACTCGTTTTATCTCTACCTATACAATAACCCCCGCTGAGCGTTCAGCGGGGGTTTATTTTAGCGTCGGAACGCACCTTCGACATCTTCAGTCGGGACCATATTGATGAAGACGCTTGGATCGGCGTCTTTGCAGATGCGTGTGATTTCACGCACTTCGTGTCGTTGAGCGACCATCATGAGCGTCGCTTTCTCGACTTTCGAGTATGTGCCGATCGCCGGCATGAGCGTGATGCCGCGGAAGACGTGCTGGTGCAACTCCTTCGTCACTTCGTCCGGATGACTCGTGACGATGAAGAGCGTCTGGCGCTGCGTATTCGTATAAATCTCATCGATGACTTTCGACGTCACATATAAGAAGACGATCGTATAAAGCGCGGTCTGCCAACCGAACAACGCACCGGCCCAAAGCGCGATCATCATGTTCATGAGGAACAGATAGACGCCGACCGAGTTGTTCGTGAACTTTGCTAAGATCAGGGCGACGATATCGAATCCGCCGGTCGAGGCACCGAAACGAATCGTAATCCCCGAACCGATGGCGAGCAAAACCCCACCGAACACAGCATTCAAAAGCGGGTCGTCCGAAATGATTGACGACTGCGGAAGCACGCGAATGAACACGGTGACTGCCGCGACGCTGATCAATGTATGAATCATCATGTTCTTGCCGAGCATGAAATAACTGACGATCAACAGCGGTACGTTCAAGACGAAGAACCAAATCCCTTCCCCGAGCTCAAACGGTGTCCCCGCAAACAGTTGCGTAAAAATTTGGGCGAGCCCCGTAAATCCGGTCGAGTATACCCCCGCCGGGATTAAAAATAATGTCATGGATAATGCAACGAACACTCCCCCGATAATCGAAACGATTCCGATGCGAGCGTGTTCTTTAACGGCTTCCGTCAAGTTTTGTCTCCCCTTTCAAAAATGGCTAAGAATCAAGATAACATAGTTTTCTAGTGCTGCCTACCATAAAAATAATGGGATGTGTCCACGCTCTTCATAAAAAAACAAGCCGGCCGAGGCCGACTTGTTGAGCTGATGCGTTTGGTCACGCTTTCACCGTCTCGATTGTCACGGCATCGTTTGCCGGGACTGTGACGATGTTTCCGTATACGCGGATGGACACGTCCGTGCCACCTGTCTGTTTGATCGTCACTTGTTCACGCGTCGACGTGACCGTCAAGTGATGACCGCGCCAGAGCATGTTGAACGAGTACCCGTTCCAACCCTTAGGAATCATCGGGCTGAATGTGAGCTCCGACTCAAGGGCGCGCATTCCTGCGAAACCGTGAACGATCGACATCCATGAGCCGACCATCGACGTGATGTGAAGCCCGTCTTCCGTGTCGTTGTTATAGTTATCGAGATCGAGTCGTGCCGAACGTTGGTACAACTCGACCGCCTTGTCTTCATAGCCGACTTCGGCTGCGATAATCGAGTAGACGCAAGGCGACAAGCTCGACTCATGGACCGTACGCGGCTCATAGAAGTCGAAGTTGGCCCGCTTCTGTTCGACCGTGAAGCGATCGCTGAACGTATACAGTCCTTGGAGCACGTCCGCCTGCTTGATGAAGTTCGAGCGGAGGATACGGTCCCACGACCAGTTTTGATTGAGCGGCAAATGTTTCGGATCGAGGTCTTTCACCAAAATCTGTTCTTTATCCATGAAGCCGTCCTGTTGCATGAACACGTCTGGGACGAGGTCATCTTTCGGGTAGTACATCTTCGTTTGGATATCGTTCCACTTCGCGAGTTCTTCGTCTGAAAGACCGAGCGTCGCGACAAGTTCTTCAAGGCGCGCTGGCTCTGCTTCTTTCAAATAGTTGTACACTTCTTGCGTGTACTCGAGCGTCCACGCGGCAATCAAGTTCGTATACCAGTTGTTGTTGACGTTGTTGTCGTATTCGTTCGGACCTGTGACGCCTAGAATCATATACACGTCTTTGTGCGGGACAAAGTTGACGCGGCTCGCCCAGTAACGCGAGATCTCGACCAATACTTCAAGTCCGTATTGACCTAGGTATGACTTGTCGCCCGTGAAGTTCGTATAGTTGAAGATGGCGTGGGCGATCGCACCGTTCCGGTGAATCTCTTCATGCGTGATTTCCCACTCGTTGTGGCACTCTTCGCCGTTCATCGTCACCATCGGATAGAGGGCGCCTTCCATGCCGACGTTCTTGACCGAGTTCTCTTTTGCTTGCGGCAATTGGTTGTGACGATATTTGAGCAAGTTCCACGATACTTCCGGTTTCGTCGTCGCCAAGTAGAAGTGGAGGCAATACGCTTCCGTGTCCCAGTATGTGGCGCCGCCGTATTTCTCGCCGGTGAACCCTTTCGGTCCGATGTTGAGGCGCGAGTCCTCGCCCGTATACGTCTGATACATGTTGAAAATGTTGAAGCGGATACCTTGCTGCGCTTCAGCGTCGCCGTCGATGCGGACGTCCGCGTCTTCCCAACGAGCGAGCCATGCTTCCGTCTGCTCGGCGAGAAGCGTTTCGAAGCCTTTTTCGAACGCCATCTCGACACGTTGCATCCCTTCCGATTGTAACGCCTCGACTTCATAATCACGGTTCGTGACGACCGAGACGTACTTGTACGCCGTCGCCGTCTCACCAGCTGGTGCCGTGACCGTGAACTTGTTGGCGACGTAAAGGTCCGTCGCTTCGAGCACTTCGCAACGTGCCCCCTCGACGTCAGCAATCATCGATGCCGTGACGTGCCAGTCGAGCTTCTTCGTTTTCGTTGTCACGAAACCGAAACGCTCTTCGACGCCGTGTTCGACCGGCAACCAGAACTTCTCATCGTAGTTCGAGTCTTCGTTGACGACATCGCCGTCCAAGAAAGGTGTGAATTC
This sequence comes from Exiguobacterium sp. s56, assembly GCF_018618255.1. Taxonomy (NCBI): domain Bacteria; kingdom Bacillati; phylum Bacillota; class Bacilli; order Caryophanales; genus Exiguobacterium; species Exiguobacterium sp. s56. The sequence goes on from NZ_JACSLR010000007.1 coordinate 34,143, forward strand.
GACTTTCGCTTCGTAGTTGACCGGAGTGACGTTGTAACGGATCGCCAAAATCTCTTTGTCGACGATTGAGAAGAACCGGACGACTTCGACGTTCGTCTCTTCCGTCCCGTTCACGAGCGTGAACGTCCGCGTCAAGACACCGCGCTGCATATCAAGTTCACGCGTAAAGTCTTTCACTTCCCACTTCGCCAAGTCGACCGGCGTCCCGTTGATGGCGACACGAAGCCCAACGACGTTCGTCGCGTTCAATACTTTTGCGAAGTATTCCGGATAACCGTTCTTCCACCAACCGACACGTGTCTTATCTGGGTAATAAACACCGGCCACGTAAAAGCCTTGATGTGTATCGTTTGAATACTCTTCTTCAAAGTTGCCACGCATCCCCATATGTCCATTCCCGAGCGAGGTAATTGATTCCGCCAGGCGATTTTCTTCCGGATGTAGGCCTTTTTCCGTTACTTTCCATTCGTCGACTGCAAACAATCGTTTCATCTGTCTGCCACTCCTTTTTCTCTACAAGGCTACTCGTCATTAGACAATCGAATCATGCAACCGTTTGTCTATGAAAGCGCTGTATTTCAATCTCACCTCTCATTTTACACGACTCGCACGAGAATGCAATCGTTTGCATAAACTTTTTTCTTACTTTTTGGAGCAAACAAAAAACCTACCACCTTTTCAAGAAGGCAGTAGGTGCTCTAGTCACTTGTCTTGGTCGCGCCCGAACGCCGCGTTCGCTTCGTGCCCTTCGAACGCCGGGTTGTTTCCGTCATTGAACCCCGTGTCCGGTTCATCGAGAATCAAGGCGTAGCCTCCGTTTAAAATATCGCCATACGCGCGGTTGACGTCGTCGTCAGCGAGACCGAGGTCGAGCAACGCCCGCTTCACTTCCTGCTCGCCTTCGGCCACACCCGCGAACTTTTGCATCCAGTTCGCGCTCGCTGCTTCCACTTTTGCGTCGGTGTTCCGTTTGACGAGCGAGACGTCATCTTTGTCTCTCGCGACGACATATAAGTCGCTCTCCTCATAGCCTTCCTCGGTCAGTTAATCGATTTTGGCGACGAGGGCCGCCTCGTCTTGGTATGTGTCTACAAATCGACGTTTGCTCATCGTGTCTCATCCTTTCGGGTTGTCTGGTCATGAATCGTGACGTCGGCCTGGCCGACCTCGGTCACTTCAATTTCTTCTTTACGGAGCGTCTCCGTCATGGTTTTCACGTCTTCGGTCACTTGTTTCCGGACGATAATCTCTTCGACGACGACAGGACGTTTGACGATGAACGCCCGTTCCTCGATGACTTGAATCCGGAGATGGTCCCCTTCGTCAATCGTGCGAATGCCGGGCTGATTAAAGTCATAGTCCTCGAGCACGTCTTCTGACCCTGGTGTCCGCTCCACATGAACCTGTTCCCTGCGGACCGGGACTTCAATCTCTTGAACTGTCTCCGCGACGTGTCGATTTATGACGACCTCGCCCGTTTGAACGGCTTGTTTCTCGACGGTCAAGCGTTCCTCGTGCAAGGCAAGCGTCTGTTCTTCCGTCTCCGGTTCTGATTTCATTTTCGGACGGCCGGCCTCAAGCGATTGGTCGCCACGGTCGGCATCGACGTACAAGAAGAGTCGTCCCTGCTCGACTTCCTGAGCGAAGCGATCCTGTTGCTCCTTCGTGAGCCGCATGCTACCAAGCCAGCGTTCAATCGGTCGCTCGCTCGATGTGACGAGTGAGGCGACCGTACCCGGTTCGTCGGTGACGAGCACATATAACTTCGACTGGCGTCGGACCGCGTCCGCGGCGTCGGCTCGTTTGACGAGGACGTACATGTCCTCTTCGGCGTATCCTTCTCGTTTCAAATCGACCGTTCGATTGAGCAGCGCCTCCGGCTGGTCAAATACTTCAGAGATAATCGCATGTTTCATGGCATTGATTCCTCCTATGGTTACTTGGCGAAAAAAAGGATGGTCCCTCAGAGAGAGCCATCCTTGTCGAGGTACTTGGTCAATCGATTACAGGCGGTCACGCTCGTCGCGACGTTTGCGATCGAGATCATGATCGCGATGGCGAAGGTCGTCTTCCCCTTCGATATGCGCTTCTTCTTTACGCAACGTCTCACGTACCGTTTCCGTATCTTTGACTTTCTCTTTGCCGACGATGATTTCTTCGGCAACGACATCTTTCTTCGTCACATCGACACGTTCTTCCGTGACCGGTACGCGAATCTCATCGCGGTCAGTCGTCGCATCGAACGAATGCCCCGTCGCTTCACGGTCCCCATCGACACGGCGACGTTCGACATACACTTCATCGTGCTCGACTTCGACATCGACGCGTTCTTCGCGTTCGACGACATCTTTCTCGACGCGAACTTCACCAGTCTGCACACGTTCCTTGTTCACAAGGAGACGCTCTTCGTGCAACTCGAGTTTCTGTTCGTCCGTCAAGTCCGTACGGTTACGGATGTCCTCATCCATATCGTTGAAGCGGTTCGAGTTGACGCCTGCACCTGTTGCACCGATGCCGGCACCGGTTACGCCAGTCCCTGTTCCGAAGTCACGCGCGGTCATATTGCCCGCTTCGTTACCTTCTGATCCGTAACCAGCTGATGTGCGGCCGCCTTCGAACGTATCGTTACGTCCGTCGTCAAACACGCCGTCATTCTTGTCGAGCAAGAGGACCATGCCGCCGTTTTCGATATCTTGGTGATGACGCGCCGTCTCTTCTTCTGAGAAGCCGAGTTTATCGAACGTGTGACGTACTTCGTCTCCGCCGTCTGCTACTCCGAAGAAACGATCGAGCCATGACGCTTTCGTTTCTTTTACTTCTGCATCCGTTTCGCCGCGAACCATCGAAAGGTTCGACTTATCTTTCACAACGACGTACAGATCGTCTTCGCGATGCCCTTGGGCGCGAAGCTCATCAATTTTTGACACAAGCTCTGACTCCTGATAGTAAGTGCCTACATAACGTTTGTTATCCATGATTGTATCTCCCTTTCAAATTCTTTATTTTTTTGGTTATTGGCTGGGCGGATTCGTAATGATCTGCCATTCGGCCGGTAATGTAGATGTTCCCTTGCAATTCCGTTTCATGCATTTCTTTCACGATTGTAATCTATTTGTAACGATATGACTTTTGACCGATTGATTCCGCTTCTATTATATGCATCCGGATTGAACATAAAAAACCTCCCGCATGAAACGGAAGGTTTGACCTCATTCAACGATTTCAGTTTTCTTTTTCTGACCACATGACTGACGAACGACCAAATAATGCGGAACGATGACGCGTTTCCCGTAAGGTGGCGCGCTGTCTCCAATCTGTTCAATCAGACAGTTCGTTGCCTCGAAACCGAGGCCGAAGATGTTGATTTCGACCGAAGTGAGCGGCGGATTCGAATGTTCGGCGATGAAGACGTTGTTGAAACTGACGACGGCGACGTCCTCAGGTATCTTAAGCCCCATCTCACTGAGCGTGCTGATGACGCCGAGCGCCATCATATCGTCACTGACGACGACGGCTGTCGGTGGTTCCTCTAACTGGAGCAACTCCCGCACGGCTTTGGCCCCGCCCTTCGTCATGAACTCGGCACGAGCGATATAGTCTTCCCGAACCGGGATGCCCGCCTCCATCAACGCTGTCGCGTACCCGTTGCGACGATCTTGTGTGACGGCGAGTTTATCGGATCCCCCGATAAAGGCGATGCAACGATGGCCGAGGTTGTATAAGTGTTTCGTCACTTCACGCCCGGCCAAATAGTTGTCCGTGTCGACGTACGTAATCGACGAGGCATCTCCAAACGGCTTCCCGACGACGACGAACGGGAATTTTGTCTGACGTAAATATTGAACGACTTTGTCGTCTTCACGTGAGTACAAGACGATGACGCCGTCAACGCGACGGCCTTGGACCATCTCGATGACCCCCGACAAGACCTCTTCTTCGGTCACGCCCGTCGTCATGTAAAGCGAGTAACCGTTTTGGTGGGCTTTCGTACTGATTCCACGCAATACTTCAGGGAAGAATGGATTTTGAAGCGTTTTCGTCGCTGCGCTCGGCATGACGAGACCAATCGACTGTGTCGAGCGGTTGGCGAGACTTCGCGCGTGAATGTTCGGATGGTACCCGAGTTCTTCCATCGAACTGCGTACCCGCTCTTTCGTTTTCTGACTGATACGCGGACTGTTGGCGATGACGCGAGACACGGTCGACGGTGCGACATTGGCGTGTTTGGCGACATCTTTAATCGTGATTTGCATGATGCTCCCCCTTGCTTCCGTTAATTCATAGTTCCCTATCACAGGGTATCGTCAGCTTGCGCTCTTGCGACGCTTCCACATGACCAATCCAGTCAAGAAAATCGGGATGGCGATGACAAGTAGACCGATCGTCCACATGTTCACTTCCGATTCTTCGACGATGTAGGCGTTCGCGCTTTCTCCTGCGAGCTTGATGGTGAACGTGCCACGTTTGTCGGTGACAAGTTGTGAGAACAAGAGACCACGAAGGCGTGTATCTTCTCCGACTTCGCTTACCTCGAATTCAATCTCTCGGTCCTCGGCGTTCATATTGATAGCGTACAAAGCGACATCGTCGCCGTCACGACGCTCGAACACGGCCATGCCGTCTTTCGAGGCGATCATGCGTTGTTCGCCGGTCGCGAAGACGGGATATTCCTCTCGCATCCGGTTCATCATCGTGACGTATTCATGGAGCTCTTCATTTCCAGGGAAATCGGTCATGGCCCGGTTCGCCGGATCGGCTCCGCCCTTTTGTGCGTTCTCCGTCCCTTGGAAGACGATCGGCATGCCTGGAGACGCATAAAGGGCGAACAATCCGAGGCGTAGGCGACGCTCGGCCGACTCGGCCCCGCCGAGTTCCGCGACGTGCATGAATCGTTCTACGTCGTGGTTATCGAGGAACGTCGCCATTTGGTTCGGGTCGTTGAAGAACGTCTCGGCGTAGCTGGCGGCCACGTCGATTTCGTCTACACTCGCCGACTTTTGCGTCATCGTCTTCGAGACGCGGTCGTAAAACGTGAAGTTCGTGATGCTGTTGAAGCCTAGGTCATCATATTCCGCGACGTACTGTGGATCTGGGTCGAACACTTCGGCCAACAGATAAAAGTCGGGGTCGACGGCCCGGACCGCTTTAACGAAGTCTTCCCAAAACGGTTTGTCGACGTGACGTACCGTATCGAGACGATAGCCGTCAATGCCGGTCTCTTCAATCCAATACGTGGCCGCCTCGAGTAAGTAGTCTTTCACTTCCGGATCTTCCGTCTTGAAGTCCGGCAAGTCGAACAGCCAGTGCGTCTCGACTTGTTCTTGATCGTTCCAAAGCACGATCGGCAACTCGTCATGGAACCAGTCCGGTCGTTCTTCGACCCATGGATGTTTCGGACCGACGTGGTTGACGACGAAGTCGAGGATGACTTTCATGTCCCGTTTATGGGCCTCGTCAACGAGTTCTTGCAAATCTTCTTTCGTCCCAAATTGGGGATCGATGTTATAAAAGTCTTTAATCCAATATCCGTGATAGCCGTCCGGCATGTTTTCAAACACCGGTGTCAGCCAGACCGACGTGAACCCGAGCGACTCGATATAATCGAGCTTTTCAATCACGCCGCGGATATCGCCCCCGTGAAAGGCTTTCGGGTCATCTTTGTCGACCTGCGCGTTGTTGTCCGGATTCCCGTCAACAAACCGGTCGACCATGATAAAGTACATGCGTTCCTGTTCCCATGATGCTGCTTCTTTCGCTCCGACGATTGTTGGAAACAAAAGAAGCGACAGAAGAACGAGCACGACGCCTCGCCTCATATCGCTTCCCCCTTAAGTGAGTATTATCCTTTCGTACCACCGGCAGTGAGACCCGAGACGAAGTAGCGTTGGAACATGAAGAACAAGAGGACGATTGGGAGGGCCGAAAGGACGGCGCCTGCCGCGAACAACGTGAAGTTGTTGTCGAACTGTCGAGAGATCATGTTGTAAAGACCAACCGCGAGCGTCTGTTTCTCTGGTGAACGAAGGACGAGCGATGCCAAGATGAAGTCGTTGAACGGGCCCATGAAGTTGAACAAGGCGATCGTTGCGACGATTGGCTTCGCGAGCGGCAAAATGATTTGCCAGAAGATACGAAGGTGACCGGCACCATCCATCCGAGCAGCTTCATCGAGCTCTTTCGGAATCGTATCGAAATAACCTTTTGCCAAGTACGTGTTCATCGGGATTGCGCCTCCGGCATACAGCAAAATAAGGGCTGTGTGCGTATCAAGAAGGTTGAGCATGTTCAAGAGCACGTAGATGGCGATGATGGCAACGAATTGCGGGACCATCTGTAAGACGAGGAACATGACGAGCGAGTTCTTCCGTCCCACGAAACGGTAACGCGAGAAGACATAACCTGTAATCGTTACCAAAACGACTGAGAGCAACATTGTGATGACTGCAATTTTTAATGTGTTCACATACCATAAACTATAATCCGAAATAGATAGATCGAACAAGTTTTTATAGTGAATAAATGTCGGGTTCGACGGAATGATGGTCGATGTGATCGTACGACCCGGGTTGAATGACGTCCCGACCACCCAAAGCATTGGATAGAGAATGATGATCGACGCAAGCGTCAAGATGACATAAGAGAACGCCAAATTGATTCGTTTTTGTTTTTTCATATCAGATCATATCCTCGTCTTTGAAAGATTTTGTCCGACGGAACTGGATGACGGCAAGTGTCATGATGAAGAATGACAAGATGAGCGTAATCGCAGCCGCAAGTCCGTATTGCGGGTTGGCTCCGAGCGACAATTTGTAAATCCATGAAATCAAGATATCGGTACCACCGGCAGTTTGGCCCGGAACAGCCGGTCCACCACCGTTAAAGAGATAGATGATGTTGAAGTTGTTGAAGTTGAACGTGAACTGCGTGATGAGAATCGGTGCTGTTGCGAACAAGAGCATCGGCAATGTGATTAAACGGAACTTATCAAAGATGGTCGCACCGTCAATCGTCGCCGCTTCATATAAGTCACCCGGGATGGATTGAAGCACCCCAGTCATGAGCGTCATGATGAACGGGAAGCCGAGCCACCATTGAATCAAGATGAGCGCACTGCGTGTCGCCGTCGGATCGGTCATCCAGTTGATCGGATCAAGTCCGAACGCCGGAAGAATCGTCGTATTGAATACCCCGAACGATTCGTTGAACATCGAACGGAAAATCAAGATCGTGATGAACGCCGGTACGGCCCATGACAAAATCAAGATTGAGCGGAACAAGCGACGGAAACGAAGACCTTCTTGGTTCAAGAGGACTGCAAGGAAGATCCCGATGGCGATGACACCGACCGTCGAAGCGACTGTCCAGACGAGCGTCCAACCAAGAACGCCGACGAACGTGTCACGGAAAATATCAATTTCAAAGATTCGTGTGAAGTTCTCAAATCCGACCCATTCCACGAGTTTCGCCGGTGGTGCGTTGTTGTAGCGATAGTTCGTGAAGGCGATCAAGAATGTGAAAATCAATGGAAGAATAACGGTGAAGACGAGCAAGATGAGCGACGGAATTAACATCAGGTATGGGAATCCGTGGTCGCGCAAGTTGCGAAGTTGCACTTGGAACGTTGCAACGTTTAGGTGCTGATCACGAATGCGACCGACTCGGTAAGCGTCACGAATGTTCCAGACGTAGAACGCGATTCCGAAGAAAAGTAAGATCAATGCGACAATACCTTCTACCATCAAGAAGATGGAATGGTCGTTACGAGGTCCTGCCACTTCGCCAAGCGTGATCAATCCCCAAAGGCCGCCACGGTCGCCAGGTCCAGCGCCTGCTCCTTTGAAAAAGAGATCGTAGTTTACTGCAAAATAAGACATGATGACAATAAAGAAAGCGATCGCTTTCGCTTTTTGGTTGTTATAAAATTGACCGGCTCCCGGAATGATCGAGAGTAATGCAGCGTTCCGAGCATGATTGGTCGGTTGTTTGTCCGGACGTTGATCCGGCGTTTTCGGGTTCGCAATTGAAGCCATCCTCAATTTCTCCTTTCAATTTGAGCAAATCAATCGAGCAAGCGTTTGCTCAATTCTAGAAAATGAGGGGGAACGCCAGTCGGCGTACCCCATCATCTCTTGTCCTTATTGGTTGTTCGCTTGGATTTGTTGCTCGATGACTTTAACAGCATCGTCAGCTGATTTTTGTGCATCTTGCTTGCCAGTTGCTACGAGCTGAAGTGCTTGTGCCATTGGCTCCCAAACTTGTCCCATTTCAGGAATGTTAGGCATTGGGATTGCGTTCGTCGCTTGATCGAATACCGCTTTCGCAACTTCGTTCGACGTGATTGTTTCGTTCGACTCGAGTGCTGCTACTGGTGGGATCTCGTTGTACGCTTCGAACATTTTCAATGCGTTCTCTTCGTTCGTGAGTTCTGCGAGGAACATTTCAGCCCACTCTTGGTTTTCTGTGTAAGCAGAAAGTGCGTATGTCTTCACGCCCATGAACGTCTTGATTGGCTCACCGTTTGGAAGTGTCGGCAATGCAGACGCTCCAAGGTTGACGCCAGCATCTTGGTAACCAGCTACGGCCCATGGTCCGTTCATGACTGTGTGTGCTTTCTTCTCAGTGAAGAGTTGGTCCATCGCTTGGCCACCAGACTCGCCGATCAACCCTTTAGGGAAGAGGCCTTCTTGGTACCATTTGCCGATGTAGTCGAAGCCTTCAACTGCGCCTTCGTTGTTCAAACCGATGTCGGTTGGGTCGAGCGCGCCGCCGTCTTCTTTGAAGACGTAACCGCCGAAGCCAGCCACTACACCGTGAGCGAAGTAGAAGTTATCCCAAAGACCGAGGAAGCCGTACTCACCTTTGTCTTTAAGATCTGTAGACAACTTGTACAAGTCGTCCATTGAAGTAGGAGCTTCTGATACCAAATCCTTGTTGTACATGAGGACTGGTGTTTCAACTGATTTCGGATAGCCGTAAGCTTGTCCGTCGAACATGACAGCCGATTTCGAAGCGTCTGTGAACGCTTCAAGTGCGCCTTCATCCGTAAGTGGAGCCAAGTGACCTTGGTCAGCGATCGTACCGATTTGGTCGTGTGGTACGAGAACGATATCAGGACCTTTACCAGCTGGGCCATCAAGCGCCAACTTGTCTTTTTGATCCGTCATTTGGACTTCAACGACTTCAACTGCGACGCCGTGTTCTTCTTCAAACGCCTTCGCAACTTCTTTCGTCGTTTCCGACTTTTCAATATCTTCCCAAATTACGATTTTTTCTGGCTTGTTCTCGCTAGAAGAACCGCCTTCGTTAGTAGAACCGTTGTCCGTACCGCCACCACATGCAGCAAGTGCACCGAAAGCGAATACTGCCGTTGAAAGTCCTGCTACCATTTTTTTCATCTTCATGATGAAAAACCTCCCCAAGGAATAGTATGGTCAGATTTGCGCAATCGCACTGGCCTACTGATTTTAAACAACTCCGCTACAGAATCAGTAGGTTAGTGAAAACGTTTGCATCCTCACCTCAATTTTTATTATACAGTTGTGTAAGCGTTTTACAAGACTTTTTTTTAGGAATTTTTCCTGCTGTTGTCCCATTTATCTCTTTTTGAACTTTTTGTAGGTGTTTTTCTTATGAAACAAGGAATCGAACGATTGACAAAATGTAAACGCTTTATTAACCTTTGCTTGAGCAAACGTTTTCACAACTGATGTTTCTTTTCTGAACAGACAGTGTAAAATGGTAACAACCCTAAGAGAGAAAGGAACGATTTCATTTGATTAAAGAAGCTATCTATCATCGCGCCATGTCCCCTTTCGTGTACAAGTACGACCGAGAAACGATACATATTCGATTCCATACGAAAAGAAATGATATCCAATCTGTTGACTTAATTTGGAATGACCCATATGACTGGCATTCGGAAGACCCGGCCATGTGGAACTTCGATCCGGACAAGCCGAGCTTCTGGCGCACGTTCGAGACACCGATGGAAAAGATCGGACACGACGACCAATACGACTATTGGTTCATCGCCATCAAGCCGCCATTCCGCCGGCTCCGTTACGGCTTCCGTCTCCATGACGGCAATGAGACGGCCGTCTATACGGAAAAAGGTTGGTTCGAAGATAAGCCGCTCGATGACACGGGCTACTATTTCTGCGTCCCATTCATCAACCCGGTCGACATCTTCCATGCCCCGTCGTGGGTGAAAGATACGGTCTGGTATCAAATCTTCCCGGACCGGTTCGCGAACGGTGACTCGTCACTCGACCCGGAAGGCACGCTCCCGTGGAACAGCACCGAGCCGACAATCACGAACTTCTTCGGCGGCGACTTCCAAGGGATCATCGATCATATCGACCACATCGTCGACCTCGGCATTACCGGCATCTACTTCTGCCCGATCTTCAAGGCGACGACGAACCATAAATACGATACGCTCGATTATATGGAAATCGATCCTCAGTTCGGAACGAAGGAACAGTTCAAACAACTCGTCGACCTTCTGCACGAGAACGGGATTAAAGTCATGCTCGACGCGGTCTTCAACCACGTCGGGTACAATCACCCGTGGTTCCTCGACGTCGTCGAGAACGGACCGCAGTCGGAGTACCGGGACTGGTTCTACCTTCGTGACTTCCCGATCGAGACGACACCGAAGCCGAACTACGATACGTTCGCGTTCGAGAAGAACATGCCGAAAATCAATACGGAGCACCCGGCGCTAAAAGCTTATCTATTAGAAGTCGCGCGCTATTGGGTCGAGGAGTTCGGCATCGACGGCTGGCGTTTGGACGTCGCCAACGAAGTCGATCATGCGTTCTGGCGCGACTTCCGGAAAGCCGTGAAACAAGCGAACCCAGAAGCGTACATCCTCGGTGAGATTTGGCATGACGCGCAGCCGTGGCTTCAAGGCGATCAGTTCGATGCGGTTATGAACTACCCGTTCACGAACGCGAGCCTCAACTATTTCGCGCTCGACCGTACGTCCGCTTCCGAGTTCCGGGATGAATTGACGCGCGTCGAGATGATGAACACGACGAACGTGAACGAAGTGACGTTCAACTTGATCGATTCGCACGACACGCCGCGTGCCCTTACACGAGCGAAAGGACATAAAGGAAAGTTCAAGTTGCTCATGACGTCGATGCTCACGTACACGGGCAGCCCATGTATCTATTACGGGGATGAAATCGGTCTCGAGGGTGAACAAGACCCGGGCTGCCGTCGTTGCATGCCGTGGGATGAGACGCAGGAAGACCGGGAGCTGTTCCGCTATATCCAAAAATTGATTCGACTTCGCAAAGAGCACCCGGTGCTTGCTAACGCCGGGTCGTATCGCTTCAACCTCGTCGATAACGAGTCGAACGCACTCATCATTGAGCGTTGCACGAAAGACGAGACATATTTGATATACTTCAATAACTCAGAGACGGTATCGAAGCTGAACCCACTCTGGCATACGGGAAGCGCTTACGATTTGCTTCACGACCGCGATGTAGACTCACTTGAAGTCGAACTCGCACCGTTCAGCGCCACGATTTTGAAAATGAAATAAATTCGTTTTTGCACCCGTTTCAGCGGGTGTTTTTTTTTGTTGAAAATAATTTGCTAAATCCCTTTCTTTTTCATATCAAAAGGAGTAACATGACCCTTGTGATTTTGACAACGTAAATATTTCATAGAGAGAATTGTAGAAACAAGGGAGAATACACATGCCGAACAAAAACACCGAACAGCTCAGTTTATTTAAAATATCGTGGCCGATCTTCATCGAGCTCGCGCTCCATATGGGGACCGGGATTATCGCCACGCTCATGTTGGCCCATTACTCCGATGCCGCCGCTTCTGCCGTCGGTGTCGCCAACCAAATTTTGAACGTCTTCTTAATCGTCTTCAGCGTGACGTCGGTCGGCGCGACCATCTTGATCGGTCAAGCCATCGGCGCCAATCGGATGAAGAAGAGCCGCGACTTCGCCCGTTCTGCCGTCAGCTTGAACATGTGGCTCGGCGTGATCATGGTCGCCGTCGTGTTCTTGTTCGGTGAGACGTTCCTCCGCCTGTTCGGTCTATCGGATGAGCTGTTCGACCACGGTCTCTTGTTTTTACAAATCGTCGGGTTGTCGCTCTTCACCGAGGCGCTCATCATGGCGCTCAGTTCCGTCCTCCGGAGTCACGGGATGACGAAACATGCGATGCTCGCGACGCTTCTCATCGATATCATCACGGCCATCGGAGCCATGATTGCCGTCATGGGTTGGTTCGGCCTCCCGGTGACAGGTGTCGCCGGTGTCGCCTGGGCCATCGTCATCGCCCGTTTCTCGGCGATGGTACTCTTGTTCTGGATCGTCAAGAAGCGACTCATGCTCCGCTTCCCGCTCAAAGAATTGATTAAGCCGCAACGCGATGATATCCGTGCCTTGCTCCAAATCGGGGTACCATCGGCCGGAGAGAACTTGTCGTATCAGTTCTCGCAAATCATCATCACCGGTTTCATCGCCACGATGGGTGAGGCGTCCCTCGCCGCCCGCGTCTACGTCATGAACCTGTCGATGCTCGCCTTCTTGTTCACGGTCGCCGTCGCGCAAGGGACGCAGCTGTTGATTGCCCGTGACATCGGCGGGAAACGGTTTAAAGAGGCGTATACCCGCGCCGTCAAGACGTTGAAGCTCGCCATGTTCGCATCACTCGTGGCCTCACTCGGACTCGCCGTCTTCGGTAAGTCGTTGCTCGGCCTGTTCACGTCGAACCCGGACATCATCGCCGTCGGCGTACCGATTTTATGGGCGACGCTCATCCTTGAGCCAGGTCGTGCCATGAACATCGTCTTGATGGGCTCGCTCAAGTCGGTCGGCGACGTTCGCTTCCCGGTCATGATTGGAATCGCCTCGATGTGGGGCGTCGCCGTCGTCTTCAGTTATTTGTTCGGTCTCCAGATGGGGCTCGGCGTCCTCGGGATTTGGCTCGCCTTCTCACTCGACGAGTGGTTCCGCGGTTTCTTCGCCTTCCGGCGCTGGAAATACGGGACGTGGCAACAAAAAGGCTTCCAGTTCGAACCGAAGCCAACTTCATAACCAATCAAAAAGAAGCGGTCGCTGTGACCGCTTCTTTTTTTTCGATTATCGATTTAAGAACGCCTGCATCGCCTGGCGATGAACGTCCGTCTGCCCACATTTCCGTTGCCAGATAATCTCTTGCTCGAGCCCGTCCTCGAACGAATCGGCTCGGAACAACGCCTTCATGCCTTGCACCGCCGTCGGTGACTTGGCTGCGAGCGTCTCGGCGTATGTCGTCAACCGTTCCAAGTACGCCTCATCCTCGACGAGCTCCGTAACGAGACCGAACGTCTCGGCCTGTTTGGCGTCAATCGTGCTGCCGCTCCACATCCAAGCGAGCGCGAGATCTGGCCGCATCAAGCGTCGCAAATGGTACGGTCCCCCCGCGTCGGCGACGAGACCGATTTTGATGAACGCCGAACTGAACTTCGTCGACCTTGCGACGAGCCGGACGTCCGCGGCGAGCGCCAGACTGAGACCCGCCCCCGCGACGACCCCATGAATGCCGGCAATGATTGGTTTCGGACAGTCGGCAAGCGCCCGCACGAGCGGATGATACACCTCTTCTAAATACACTCCATAGTCGGCGTCACTCTCAATCGTCAAGTCCTGTCCCGATGAGAAGGCACGCCCTTGCCCGACGAGCACGATGACGTGGACGGCCTCATCCGCCACGAGCTGCTCCATCGCTTCCCTCGCCTCACGAAGCAACGTTTCATTTAATGCGTTCAATTTTTCCGGCCGGTCCCATTTCAGCCAGCCGACCCCGTTCCGCTGTTCCAGTTGAATCGTTTCCATCCTGATTTCCCCCTTCATGATAAAATGAATCACTATTCATTTCTCTATCATGGATTCTGTTTCCTTCTTGTCATGAAAACTTTCCGAGTTCGATTGCCCGACGCTACCACTATTTGCTATTCTTAAAAGAGTCGTTCAACGAAAGGGTGGGACTGATGCAACTGACAAACGCCGCAAGACAACTGAAACAACGGAACGTCCCGTTCACGTATCACACATATGAAGTGGACGAGTCCGACGTCTCGGCCAAGCATGTCGCCGCATCACTCGGTAAACCGCTCGACCAACTGTATAAAACGATTTGTCTCGAGAACGAGCAACGCCGATTCGCCTTCTTTTTGATTTCAGGAGAGCTCGATATCGACTTAAAAGCGGCCGCAAAAGCCTGGGGTGCCAAAAAGGCTTCGCCCGTACCGGTGAAGGAACTCGAGGCACTGACCGGGTACATCCGGGGCGGGGTCTCGCCGATCGGTGCGAAGAAACGATTCCCTGTGTTTCTTCACGACAGCGCCAAACGAAAAGACACGATTATCATCTCGGCCGGAAAACGCGGCTATCAACTCGAACTCGCTCCGGCTGACTTGCTCGGATTCACAGACGGTCGCTGGTTCACTCAATAACAAAGATGGAGGCAATACCTATGTGGAAAGAACGAATCCGCTCGTGGATTCCTAACTCATTTACGTTCGGCAACTTGTTCTGTGGCGTCTTGGCCATCGTCTATGCGGCGCGCGGCGACTTTTCGAACGCGACGTTACTGATTATCATCGCCATGATGCTCGATAGTCTCGACGGACGGCTGGCCCGTATGCTCGGAGTGGCCGGTGACTTCGGGAAAGAACTCGACTCGCTCGCCGATGTCGTCACGTTCGGGGTCGCCCCGGCGTTACTCGCCTACTATACGTTTTTTATCGACTACGGCAATTACGGCCTCTTCTTCGCCGCCCTATTCCCGTTGTTCGGCGCCTACCGCTTGGCCCGCTTCAACTTATCGGCGACGAACGTCACGGCCAGTTACTTCTCAGGCGTCCCGATCACCGCGGCCGGCGGACTACTCGCCGTCGTGACGACGTTCGGGGACCAGATTAATGAACTGCTCACCCCAATCTTTTTCACAGGTCTCGCCCTGCTCATGGTCAGCCGCGTGCGTATCCCGAGTTTCAAAGATGTGCCGCTCCCGCGCCATTCGTTCATCATCACAGTCAGTCTCATCTACTTGACGTACATGATTTTCGCCCGGTGGAAAGAATGGCCGTCGTTCTGGTTCATCGCCGTCACATTCTACGTCTTATTCATCGCCTTCTCGTTCGTCAAGAAACGAAAACGGATGGCGAATTGATGGGTCCCTCTCGAGGGGCTCTTTTTTTGCATGCATTTATTAGACGGATGTCACAAACCTCTCTAGAATGGTAATAGAGGTGATGAAATGAAAGTGTATCCATGGATTTGGAAATGGTTTTTAGTTTGGTATGTCATCGGGGTCGTCCTCGTTGGTTTTGATTTGTTGCCGAGTTGGCTCGAATGGGCAAACCCGGTATTCTTATGGCTCGCTGGGGCCATCGGCGGTTGGGTGATTGCGGACGGCGTCCGCCACGCCCGCTGGATTGTCCCGTTCATCTTCTTCGGCTCGATCGCTGTCGAGACGCTCGGTGTCAAAACCGGGTTCCCGTTCAGCGAGTATATCTATGCCGAGGCGTTCGGTCCGACCGTGTTCGGTGTACCGGTCACAATCGGTGCGGCCTGGCTCGCCGTCATCGGCTCGAGTTTTGCCGTCGCCCGCTTGTTCTCGTTCAAGAATCGCACGCTCTGGCTCGTCCCATTCCTCGCTGTTTGGCTCGACATGGCGATCGATCCGGTCGCCGCGAACGTGAAAGGCTATTGGGAATGGGCAAATGACGGTTTGTATTATGACATCCCGACGCAAAACTTCGTCGGCTGGTTCGGACTGTCGCTCATTTTCTCTTGGTTACTCGACCGGTTTGAAGTCGAGGCGGCACCGATGTTGCTTGGGCACGGCCGTTATTTGTTCGTCATGCTTCACGCCTTGTTCGGAGTCACGGCCGTCAACGCCGGTCTCTACGGGATCGGTGTCCTCAGCCTCGTGACCGCCGCAGGTCTCATCTTGATAGAACGGAGGAGCCGTCATGATCGAAGCGAGCAAAAAGAAATGGTTCAATAACCTGTTCTCGACGTTCATCAAAGAGCGTCAAATCCGTCCGTTTTTCCATACGATTCACGTCCGGGCCGATGACGTGCCAACACCTGGATTGTTTTTGAGCACACACAGCTCGTGGTGGGACGGGATGATTCTGCTCATGTTGAACGAATATTATTTGCGTCACGACGTCCACGCCTTGATGGATGAGGATGGACTGCGCCGCTTCCCATTCTTCCGCCACTTAGGTGCGTTCTCCATCAAAAAAGGCAAACTGTCGGACGTGCGCGCCTCGCTCGACTATGCTAATCGGCTGTTACTCGCTGGCAAGTCCGTCTGGGTGTTCCCGCAAGGACGTGAGTATCCACAGGAGCATCGCCCGCTCGAGATCGGTTCCGGTGCAACGATGCTGATTCACAATCCAGAAGTCCGGTTGTGCGCCATCTATTATACGTTCGCGTCCCACGCCGCCCCGCTCGTCTATGTGCGGTTCCGCAACCATACGGTCGTCTCTAAGACGCGACGTGACCAAAAACAAGAGCTCGCCAAAGCACTTGAGCGACTATATGACGATACGCGCGACGACGTGATCGCACAATCCGACCGCTATATCGAGCTGTTCCCTCCGAAGCGCAGCTTGGCGGATTGGACAGAGCACGTGCTCCAACTCGGAAGAGGTCGCTCATGATTCTGTTCGTCATCACGTCCCTGATGCTCGTCTTCACGTTGGTGAACTTGCTATTCCTCCGGCCGCTCACCGCTCCGGTCCCTGTCCCTTCGACCGCAATTTGCATCCCGCTTCGGAACGAGGAGCGGAACGTGCCGAAGCTCGTCACAAGTTTGAAGGCCGCCTTGACGGATGAATGTCACGTTTATTTGTATGAGGACCGGTCCGAGGACGGTACATATGAGGTGCTCGTTCAAGCGATTGCGGGCGATTCCCGCTTCACCATCTTCCGTGGGGTGCCGCTCCCGGAAGGCTGGGCCGGTAAAGTCCATGCATGCCATCAGTTGGCGACCAGGACGACCGAGCCGTATGTATTGTTCCTCGATGCCGACGTGACGATCGACCCGACGTTCATCGGTCGACTTCACGGCACACTCGCCCGCGAAGGAGCGGTCTTCTTGTCCGGCTTCCCCCGTTTCCCGACACCGACTTGGCTCGGGAAACTGTTGATTCCGATGCAGCACGTCTTAATCGCCCAGCATTTGCCCCTGTTTTGGCGAAAAGTCCGTCATCCTGCCTTCGCCGCGGCCAACGGGATGAACGTCCTCGTCGAGCGGGCGAGCTACGAGGATGTCGGAGGGCACGCCTCGATTCATGATTCATTGATTGACGACATCGATCTCTGCCGCGAGTTCAAACGTCGGAAAAAGATCACGTCGCTCGTCAACGTCTCGCCGTATATCACGTGTGACATGTATGCGACGAATGAAGAAGTCTGGAATGGGTTTTCAAAGAACGTATTCAAGGGAATGAATGAAGCAGTGGGCATCGCCCTTTATTTCTTTCTCTACTACGGCATCCAGCTGTCTGCTTTCATCGCCTTTCTCGTCCGCATGGACTGGATTTCATTCTTGGCATGCGCGTTCGTTTTGCTCGCGCGCCTCGCCATCGATGTCAAATCGGGTGGCCGCCAATTTTGGCTCCACCCGTTCAGTCTCATCGCCTACTTGCTCCTCTTGTCGAGCGCGGTCGTGCGCAAATGGCGACGGAAGCCGATTTCATGGAAAGGCCGGACGTATCAATAATTAGGAGGCATACTATGAAACATATCGCCATTATCGGGGCCGGTCTCGGCGGCTTGAGTGCCGCCGTCACCTTGGCCGCCCGCGGTTACGACGTGACCGTCATTGAAAAGAATGAGCATGTCGGTGGGAAGCTCATGCCGATTATCACCGATGGACACCGCTTCGACTTCGGACCGAATACGATTACGATGCCGGACGTGTTCCGCTCCGTCATCCGCAACAGCGGCGCCAACCCGGATGACTATTTTGAGCTCGTCAAACTCGAGTCGCACACGGTCAACCACTTCTCCGACGGTTCGACGTTCACATTCGATTCGGACCGCGAAAAAATGGAAGCTGAGGTGCGCCGACTGACCGGCGATAAAGCCGATAAAAATCAATTGGCCGCTTACTTAGACGAGGCGGAAAAACTGTTCGAGATTGCCAATCACCGCTTCTTCACGCGGATGGACTCGAAAATCGATACCGGTCTTTGGGCCGACATGATGAAAGTGCATCCGCTCAAGAGCCTGCATGCGCTCCATAAAAAGTACTTCAAGGACCCGCGCATCATCCAAGCGCTCGACCGGTATGCGACGTATATCGGCAGCAGCCCCTACGTCACACCGGGCACGTTCGCGCTCATCTCGCATCTCGAGCTGAATGACGGCGTCTATTTCGCCAAAGGCGGGAACTGGACGATCGCGAAAGGCTTCGCGAAACGGGCGAGCGAGCTCGGCGTCGAGTTCCGACTCGGCCATGAGGTGACGAAAATCGAAGTGACGAACGGGAAGGCCCATGCGGTCGTCATCGACCACGAAGAGGTCATGTCTTGCGATGCCGTCCTTCTGAACGGGGAACTGCTCACGCAATATCCGCGTCTCGTCGACGCCATGGACCGTCCCTCGTTCCCGGTACCGACACGCGACACGATCGAGCCATCGGTGTCCGCTTTCGTCATCATGGTCGGCTTGAACAAACGATTGAACCTCGCCCACCACAACGTCTATTTCTCAAACGACTACGAGGCCGAGTTCCGGGCCTTGTTTGAAGAGGAACGCTATGCCGATGAGCCGACGATCTATATCTCGAACTCGGCCCATACCGACCCGTCAATGGGAGAAGCAGGCGATAACTTGTTCATCCTCGTCAATGCGCCGGCCCATATGACTGATATCGATGCCGAGACGTATGAGCATTTGATTCGTCGACGGCTCCGCACGTTCGGTGTCGATTGGGAAGACAGCGATGTCTTGTTCCATCGCCGCGTCACTCCACTCGATTTGACCCGTGATTTTTACGCATATTACGGAGCGTTGTACGGGACGTCGGCCAACTCGAAAAAAGGAGCGTTCTTCCGTCCGTCGGCCCGCTCCGAAGACGTCTCAAACATCTGGTTTGCGGGCGGTTCGACCCACCCTGGTGGCGGTAGCCCGATGGTGACGCTTTCAGGACAATTCGCGGCCCGATCGATGTTAGAGGACATACCTCTGACAATTTGAACATTTTGTGAACAGAGGATTCGACACTTGTCGACACGGGACAGACGTGATAATATCATATTCGAGTTCAAGCAGTTTTGTAACGTTAGTTACACCTGTAGCGATCGAATGGCTTCCCCGAGCCTATCGCGTTTTGAACTTGTCACACCCGAGAAAAAAGTGATGAGCGAGTTTCCCCACTCGTATCCCGCAGCTGGAACAGCATGCATCTGATGTTCCCCCTTAGTCCATCAAGCATCCTGCTTCAGCGAAGATGCCCCATTGTCTCATTCCCCATGAGACGAGGCACATCTTTAAGGTTCATCACGTCCGATTCGTTCGTTTCCCCGATGAACGAATCACATAACGCTTACACCACTTTTGGTCCCCCGCCAAAAGTGGTTTTTTTTGTGCGCAAAAAAGGCAGCCGTCTCAAGACGACCGCCCTTGCTTATAATCTGGCCAACAGTTTGCCTTTTTGAATCGTCGAGACATACGCCCGCTTCGTGAAGACGTCATGCCCGTTCTGCCGGGCCGCATCTAAAATTCCTTCATAGAGGAGCGCTGCCGCCGCGACAGGCTTCCGGCTCGTCACAGGATACAAGTGATGCGTCTCCCGGGCGCTGCTGTATAACGCTTCCGCGCGACGGGCCACTGTCTCCCAGACGTCGATGAACGCCGGAGTCACTTGCCGCGCAAACAAATCGGCTTCCGCGACACCGAACTCGGCGAGCAACGATTGGGGCACATAAATCCGGTCCCGATCGAGGTCTTCCCCGACGTCGCGCAAGATGTTCGTCAACTGCATGGCAATCCCTAAATCGATGGCGCCTTGCTTCAATTGCTGGCGTCCAGCCGCATCGGCGTCCGGCGCGAGAATCGGTAACAGCATCAAGCCGACGGTGCTGGCCGCGTAATAGCCATACTGCTCCGTCTCCTCGAGCGTCGCATAACGCGTCTTATGTAAGTCCCATTTCATGCCTTCGGCCAACTCGAAGAACGGTTCGACGTCCATGTCGTATCGCTTCCAGACATCCTCGAGCGCCACCCAGAGCGCATCCGGCAATGGTTCGCCTGCCAAGAAACGATCGAACTCGGCCAAAAAATGCGTCAAACTTTCCTCAGGGCTGTCAGATTCGTCGACCGCGTCATCGAGTGTCCGACAAAACGTATAGACCGCAGCCACGGCTTGGCGGTCAGGTTTAGAGAGCAGGGAAAAGGCCCGATAGAACGTGAGCGAGCCTTTTTTCATTACGTCTTCACATTGACGATACGCTTCTTGTGTCGTCATGGTACAATGCCCCCATTTCTTCTTCCATTCTTTTCACTAACAGTTGCGAGCCGATCATGACGATTGGAACGCCTCCGCACGGATGGACCGATGCCCCGACCGCATAGAGACGGTCGATCTGAGCATACGGACGGGCCTGGGGTTTGAACGCAGCCGATTGGGCCAATTTCGGGGCGATGCCGAAGCTTCCGCCCTCGAACAAGCCGAATCGTTCCGCGTCCATCGGCGTCCGGACTTTCATTTCCAAGACACGGTCTCTGAAATCGGGCACCATCCGTTCGATGCGGCCGATCAAATGCTCGATTGCACCGCTCGTTTCAAAGTCTTTCCGTTCCAATTTACGCGGCACCGGTACGAGTACGTACAGCACACTCGTGCCCGTCGGTGCGAGCGAGTCATCGATGAGGGACGGATTGAACGTATACATCGCTGGATACTTGCTCAGTTTACCATCTTCGAAGATGGTCCGCATCGACCCGGCGAAATCAGTCGGCAAATCGAATTGGTGGACCGGCAAGTCGATGTCCCCGTTCACGGTAAAATACAACAAGAGCGTCCCACTCGACGGTTCATACGATTTTGGCTTGATGCCATCAATCAAGCGTTCCATGAGCGGGAAGTCGCCGTTGACGACGACCGCATCATACGGATGGACGACACCGTCGACAACGACCGCATCCGCCCGACCTTCGACGACGCGGACGCGTTCCACGTTCGCGTTCAGCTTGAACGTGACGCCCCGGCGCTTCAACTCTTGTTCTATTTTCGTCGCCAGCGAGAAATATCCTCCTTTGACGTACCAAATCCCCTCTTCTTGCTCTCGATACGGAATCAAGCCGTAGAGGGATGGCGTGTCATACGGGTTGCCGCCGATGTAGAGCGTTTGCAGACTATAGGCGACGCGAAGACGTTCGTCCTTAAAGAAGCGTTTCATGTTCTCATGGGCCGTCTCATACGCCTTTAAGCGCATGAGGAGCATCAATAACTTCGGCTCGAACAGATCCGTCTTGCTCTTATAGCCCCGGTCCAAGAACGCGTCGAAGCCGAGGCGATACTCTTCTCGTTTTTGGGCCATATATTTTTTGAATCCGGCACCCTCGTTGAAAAGACGGTCGATTTCGGCCGCCTGGCGCTCTATATCGCGATATTTATAGAACGTCGTCCCATCCTCATAACGGAGGCGATAGAGCGGGTCGACTTCAAGCAGTTCGAGCTCACGTTCCGGGAACCCGGCTTCTTGAAGCTGACTTTTCAGTTTCCCGGGTAACAGGACGATGGTCGGCCCCTCATCGACGCGGGCGCCGTTCTCGAATTCGACATAATTGAGTCGACCCCCGACGCGGGATTCTTTCTCATAGATGGTCACGTGTAGCGACGGATATTTATGGGTCAGGAGCAAGGCCGCGTAAAGCGACCCGATTCCGGCACCGACGAAGCTGATGTTCATTGGCCGACACCTGCCCGGTCACGCAATAGGTTCGCCGTGATCCGCGCCGACTCAAAAATCGTCGGCAGTCCGCTGCCTGGATGAGTGCCCCCTCCGACGAGCCAGACGTGATCGAGTTCCTCGAACTGATTGTGCGGACGGAAATACATCATCTGCGATAAGTTGTGTCCGAGATTGAACGTGGCTCCTTCATATACACCGAACGCTTCCCAGTCGTTCGGCGTGAGCGGCTGCATGACCTCGATATGGTTACGAATGTCGCGATACGGTGAACGCGTCTCAAGCGCATCGAGGACACGTTCCGTCATCGTCGCCTCGAGCTTCTGCCAAGGCAAATTCGACAGATTATTCGGGACAGGCACGAGGACGTAGAGTGACGATTTACCGGCTGGCGCCAGCGTCGGATCAATGTTTGACGCGTTCTGCACGTAGAAGGAGAAGTCTTCACTCAGCTTCAAGTCTTGCGTCATCTCTTTCACGTTACGCTCGTAGTCGTCTGCGAAATGAATTGAGTGATGGGCGACGTCGTCATAGACGCGATCGAGCCCGAGATAGAGCATGAACGTCGAACACGAGTAGCGCTTCTTCTTCAGTTGTTTCGGACTCCAACGCGTGAGCGCATCACTCGGGACGAGCGTCGTCATCGCATGGGCGAAATCGGCCCCGACAATCACTTCATCGAACGCGTAATGCACGTTGTTCGCCACGAGACCGTTAACACGTTTCCCATCGAGCAAGAGACGGTCAACGCCTTCTCCGAGACGAATCTCGCCGCCCTCTTCTTCGATGACGCGCGCCATCGCTGTACATAGTTGGTTCACGCCGCCAATCGGATGATGGACGCCGTAGGCATGCTCCATATACGACAAAATCGAGAAGCCGCCTGGACAATCCCAAGCCGACATCCCTAAATATTTGGCTTGGAACGTGAAGGCGTACTTCAGCTCCTCGCTCGTGAAGTATTCCGATAACACGTCATATAACGATTTACCAATCGACAAGAACGGCAACGCCTTCAAAACACGTGTGGCCACGTAATCCGTCAGCTTGTCATGCGCCGTCTGCAGGACCGGCATCAACTTCGACAGCTTGATGGCTTGTTCGGCCATGAAGCGCTCATAGCCTTCCCCGTTCCCAGGGAACTGCTCTTCAATCGCCTGATGCATTTGATCGCGGTCGGTCGTCATCGACAGTACCCGGTTCCCTCGATCGAAATAAAGGTCGTACATCGGTTCAAGGCGTTTCATCTCGACGTAGTCATGTAAATCGCGACCCGTCTCTTCGAAAATCTCTTCTAAAATATACGGCATATTTAAAAAAGTCGGGCCACGATCGAACGCGAATTCTCCGACTTGAAGACGAGACGTTCGTCCACCGACGAACGCCTGCTTCTCAAATACTGTTACCTTCACACCACGGCTTGCGAGCAGCATCGCAGCCGCAAGTCCTCCTGGTCCGGCACCGATCACGGCGACTCTTTTTTCCGACACGTTGAACAACTCCCTATGTGAATAGTCTCTTATGCTTCTATCTCATTATAGAAATGACTGGAGACAAGTTCAAATTTGAATCGGCTCGTCGTGTGTCCGCCATGTGTCAATTGCCGCGCTCGGCAATGACGATATACCATGATCCTTCCGGGATGAATGGGATAAAGCGAATATTTTCAAAGCCGACTTGCTGCATTTGACGGCGCAACTCTCGAATTGTCGGTAACGGATGCAAGTTGTCGTGGAGGGTCATGAACGCATTGAACGCCGAGGCAAACCGAGAGCCGAGCGGCGTCTCTGCGAGCGGAGTGACGAGGACGGCGACACCGGACGCCTCGAGGTTCTCGAGCATCCGTTCGAGCAATTCGATTCGTTTTTCTGGCGAGAAGTAATAGAGCATGTTGTTCATCATGACGGCATCAAACCGGTCATCATGATCCCATTCCATGAAATCGGCCACTTCGTAACGAATGTCACCCGACTCGTCCTGCTCACGGGCTTCAGCGATGACGTCCTCTTCTAGGTCGATCCCGGTCAACTTCCATCCCGGTTCGAGGCCATGCAGTTTTCGTAAGTACCCGCCGTGTCCGCATCCGATATCGAGCATCGTCTTGACGTCGGCTTGACGCAACAACTGTTGGACGACCGGGAACGCGACCGTCTCGACGAGCGTCGACGTCTGGGCGACGACTTGTCCATGGGTCGCCCCATCGAACGTCTTCTGCTTGCCCGACTCTAAAAAGTCAGGGTACGCGATGAGCGCCGGGATATGCAGCTCCATCATCTCTTGCAACATGAAACCGATACTGCGCTCATCCTCATGCGACAATTGATATTTCAAACTGCGTGTCGGGAAGTAGCGCCACCCTTTCTTCTTCAAATGACGAACGGCGACCCCTACGTCGAGCCAACGCTCGAGCGCGAGCTTCGTCAACGGTTGCTTCAAGCGAAGCGTCATCTCCGCAAAGCTGGCCCCGCCTTGAAGCGCATCGAACAATCCATATTTATAGCCGATATACCCGTGCCAAAGTGGCAGGAATGATTCCGTTTGTTTCATCCATCTTCGCGCGTGCAAGACGCGTGACCATTCATTCATTTGTTGTTCCATCATTTCACCTCATCGTCGTTATCACTGATTTTTTTATTTTCCCCTAATAATTTACGGACAAACAAAAAAATCCCACTCCGATGTGCGGAATGGGAATCAACCTTAAATAAAGTTGCTGAAGAACGACTGTCCGTATGGCAACGCATAGCCGATGAAAATCGTCACGAGTGCAAGAACGACGAAACCGCCGAACATCGCGTTCGCTGGTTTTTTCTTCTTCACACGAATGAGCGTCATCTCACCGAAGATGAGCGTGAGCAGTCCGACCGTGATTTTCACGTGGTAGAACATGCCGCCACCGTTCAATTGTAAATACAAATAAAGTCCTGTGCCGAACGCGACGAGCAACATGAGTCGAAACACCATGTGGGCAATCTTCCCGCTCTTGTTCGCGTTCTTGTAGCCGACGTAGGCGACAGCGAACAAGACGAGTAGTAAAATCCAGCTCGTGACGTGCGTGTGTAGGAATGCAGTCAATGGCATTCAAAGTCCCCCTTTCCATTATGTACAATCTCTATTGTACACGAGTCGCTCGCTTTACGGTCAAGCGGGTGATTGAAAAATCTTCGCTTCCACCAAAAAGGCGCCCCATCGATGTGATATGCTCCCCAATAAGTAGACAGATGAAATAACAAATCTGTTTATCTGATTGGGGAGTGTTTTTTTATGACGAGAAGTCGACATACGATCGAACAAAAACTGAGCGCGCTGCGCATGATGGATCAAGGCACATATACCTGGAAGGAAATCAGGGAGGCACATGACGTCTCTATGGACACCCTTCAGTTATGGAAAGTAAAATTCGATACCGGCGGTATTGACGCGTTGAAGCAATCGAGGACATGGAAGCCCTACACCAAGGAACAGAAGATTGCGGCGGTCCGTGACTATCTCGGTGGTCTCACTAAACTAGAGACACTCTCCAAACATCAAATCAGTCACTGGTCTGTTCTTCACAGATGGATTAGGAAGTATACTAGTCATAGCGAGTTAACAGATTCGAGAAAAGGGATGGGTCTAGCTATGACAAAAGGAAGAAAAACTACATTTGAAGAGCGCTTTGAGATCGTGAAATACTGTTTGGAGAATGGTCGCAACTACCAGCAGACCGCGGAACAATATCAGGTATCCTATGCCCAGGTCTATGGCTGGGTCAAGAAGTATGACACGACCGGGGCAGAAGCGCTCCTAGACCGCCGTGGGCGTACGAAACCAGAGGATGAACTAAGTGAAGAAGAGAAGCTGAAACGTCGTATCCAGCAAATGGAGCTTGAGAACGAACTTCTTCGTGCGGACAACCTGTTCCTAAAAAAGTTAGAGGAGATCGAGAGGAGGTCGTGATCAGCCAGGTACGGCTACAGCAAAGATATATCGCCATCAAAGAATTGAACGAAGAGGAAGCCCTCTCGATTGTGCTCCTCTGCCGGGTCGCCGGCATCTCACGGGCGGCCTATTACAAATGGTTGAATCGCACCATATCGGTGCGTCAAGAAGAGAACGAGAAGCTCCTGGAGGACATCCGTCTACTCTATGATCAGGCGAACGGGACATACGGGTACCGTCGGATCACGATGACCATCAATCGGCTGCGCCGGCAACAAAGCTTGTCCCCGTTCAATGAAAAGCGAATCTATCGTTTGATGCATAGCCATGGGATTCAATCGATCATCCGCCGGAAGCGGAGGAAACATAAGAAGTCAACGCCACAGCATGTGGCCGAGAACTTGATGAACCGAGAGTTCAGCGCGGCCCGGCCGGACGAGAAATGGTGCACCGACGTCACCGAGTTCAAATACGGTGCCGGGAAGAAGGCGTACCTTAGCGCGATTATCGACCTGTACGACGGCTCGATCGTCGCCTATCGTGTCGGGAAGTCCAACAACAACGGGCTCGTCTTTAAAACGATGATGCCAGCCATCGCGGGTCTACGTACAGGAGCGAGTCTGATGATCCATAGCGACCGAGGGTGCCAATACACCTCGAGAGGGTTCAAACGCATGGTAGAGGACGCGGGACTGACCCACAGCATGTCCCGCGTGGGACGCTGTATCGACAACGCCCCAATCGAGAGTTTCTGGGGCACCCTGAAAGTGGAGATGTACTATTTGCGTGAGTTCCAGGCCTATAGCGAACTGACGAAGGCAATCGAGAACTACATAGCGTTCTACAACCACGACCGTTTCCAGAAACGACTAAACGGCCTGAGCCCTGTCGAATACAGGTCTCAAGCCGCCTAGGTTGGTTTTCATTATTTACACTGTCTACTTGACGGGGAGCAGTTCAATGATCGATAGGCGCCTTGCGTTGCTGACGTGATTAAGCTGTCGTCGTTTCTTGTTCACGGACGGCGTATTCATAACTTGGAATGACGACCGTGAACGTCGAGCCTTGATGCTGCACCGACTCGACATGAATCTGACCGGCGTGACCGCGGACGATCTCCTGACAGATCGGAAGGCCGAGTCCGGTACCGCCGATTTCACGGCTGTCCGAATTGTCGACACGATAGAATTTGTCGAAGAGTCGGTCGAGCGCATCGCTCGGAATCCCGATTCCTTGGTCTTTCACTTTAATCGAAATGGATTGGTCGTGATGGGCCAGTTCGACTGTGATTTTCCCGCCACGCGGCGAATACTTCACGGCGTTCGAGAGCAAGTTACTCATCAACTGTTTGAACTTCTGACAGTCGGCGAACAGTTCATACGGGCGATCATCGGCTGTGACGAGTTCGAACTGATGTTTCAACGATGACGCCTCATAGAACGTCATCATATCGCGAATGACCGGCTCGACGTCGAGCTGTTCGCGGTCATACATTTGACTGCCGGCTTCCATCCGTTGTACGTCAAGGAAGTCGTTGACGAGATGCGTCAAGCGCTCCGTCTCGGCATGAATCGTCTGCAAGTATTTCGCTTGCTTCTCGTTCGGCAACTGCTTCTTGACCATGAGCTCGGTGAACCCATAAATCGAAGAGAGCGGGGTCCGTAATTCATGGGAGATGGTCGAGATGAACTCGCTCTTCAAGCGCTCCGCCTCGGTCTCGCTCGTGATGTCACGGAAGACGAGTAACGTTCCTTTCGATAACCCGCCGACGACGATGCGTTCCGCATACATCTGTAGGTTCATCTCCCCTTTACGAATCGAGAAACTCACGCTGTCATGCGGGAAGTCGTCCGTGAACAAACGATCGGTATACTTCAAGAAATCGTCTTCTTGATCGACTGTCGTTGAAATCGTCTCGCGCCATTCGTTCCATGATAGTTCCGCGAGTTCGCTCGACGTGATGTCGTCAAGCTCAGGGAACATCTCATAGAGCGGACGGTTGACGAAGACGTCATCGGTCGAGTGTTCGACGTAAATGACCGCCTCGCGAATCGAGTCGAGAATCCGTTCCGTCTTCCCTTTCTCACGGGTCATCTCTTCAAACAGACGCATCCGGAGAAGTGAGAGCGACAACTGACGGGCGAACGACATGATGTCGCCCATCTGTGTCTGCGTGAAGCGGTCTTTATAACGAACGAGATAGATGAACGCGATAATCGAGTCATCCGTCGGATCATGGACCGGCACGGCCGTCTCATACATATAGTATGGATACGGGAGCGGATGGTCGCTCGCGACTTGTTTCGACGAATGGACGGTCGTCCGCAGTGTCATCGCCCGCGTCAAGACCGAATTCTCGCTATCGAGCAATTGACGCGTGAGCGTCTCGTTCAAGCCGTGGCTCGTGATCGAGAATGAACCTGTCGCATCGACGAAGACGAGCGCGCCGACTTCTGAGTCGGTGATGGCGACGAGCTTCTCGATAATTTCTGGATAGGCCGTGAGCGAATCGCGGGCCGCGAGCGTCTCGGTCAATTCGTTACGATAAGCCAAGTGTTGCTCGTTCTGTTGCGTCTGCTCCAAGATCTCTTCAAGCTCTTGCTGTTGCGCTTGAAGCTCTTCTTGTTGAGCAATCAACTCTTCTTGTTGCGCTTGCAACTCGTGGTTCTTCTCAATCAAGTGACGTTCGTTGTCACGAAGCGTCTCGGCCATTTTGTTGAACGACCGTGACATCGTCCCAATCTCATCTTCACGCTCCATCTGGTCGCTCAAATCGACGATCTCGCCTTTAAGCAGACGGTCCGATGCGATCGAGAGACGTGAAATCAAACGCGTTTGACGGCGCAAGAACGGTTGGATGAACAATAAAATCAAGGCCGCGAACGACAAAATGCTCGCAATCCACAAGAACTGAAGAATGTCGTTATTCAACTTCCAAGCATCGTACACTTTTTGTTTCTCGCTATTCATCAAAGATTTATAATCTGACAATGATGTCTCAATCTGTTGAATCGGTCCGAGCGTATCAATCCCGCGCTCTGGGCTGTACGGGACGACGCCCTGTTCAATCAAACGCTGGGCTGTCGGCAACGCCAACACCGTCTCTGGGTCGATGGTCTTCTCGGTGATTTCACCTTCTGCCCGCAATTGACCGTACTCCGTCGTCACCGGAAGGATGACACCGAAATAGAAGTCATGAAACTCTTGCAAGTCCTCCGCGAAAATCTCACCTTGCTTCGTCTGGACGACGCTCTTGAACCAGTTTATTTCTTGTTGGAACTCGTTCTCTTTCTCTTTAGCCCGCTCGAGCGCCTCCGTATCACCAAAGACGAGATAACCTCGAGCCTCATATTGGACGCCTTGCCAGTCGTCCCAAAGCGTATTCAGACGTTCGATGCGTTGATCGACGTCTTGTAGCCGTCGTTCGCTCTCCGCGACACGTTCTTCCATGTACATATACATGAAAATCGAGCCGACGAGCGCGAGCGCGAGGAACGAGTAGAGGACGACCATGAGGTCGCGCCCGAGTTTTTGTTTAAACCATCTGTTCAATTCACGATGCCTCCTATAATCTTCACCAATTCAAGTGGACTGAACGGCTTCGAAATAAAGTAGTCGACGCCAATCTCATTCGCGCAATCACGATCAGATTGTTGGCTCTTCGCCGTGAGCATCATCACTTTCGTATGTTGGCGTCCTGGCAGTTTTCGTACTTTCTCAATGACCTCAAGACCGGTCATGCCTGGCATCATATGGTCGACAATCACGAGGTCGTACTCGTTCTGTTCGATTAGCCGATAGGCTTCAAGGCCGTCTGGCGCTTCATCAATGTCATATCCTTCATCTTCTAATGTATCTAAAACAAGCATGCGTAATACTTCTTCATCTTCTGCTAGTAAAATTTTTACCATGACGATTCCTCCATTTTTTATCCCATTCCATTATTTTAACGGATTCAGTTCGTAATCACAAAAAATAAGGGTGTACGGTGTATAACCGTACCCCTTTTTCTACACAACGTCTACATTATAATACAACAATTTCCTGCAATTCGAGCGAATAAATGAGCATCTGCCCGACCGTGATTCCCCAAATCGCCTCAATCGCCTCACGATAAAGCGAGAGTTGGACGTGATAGCGGTCACGTAACATTTGTTTTGCCGCGTCACGGGAACCGCTCGAGAAAAGCACAGAGTCCGATTTATAATCGAGAAGTACATACGTCTCTCCGTCATAAAACAGACAATCGATAATCCCTTGGATCAGCACGTGCTCGTCGGTGAACATCCCCGTTGGATTGACTCGCTCGGCCGGGACCGTGTACGTGAATGGTAGCTCACGCCAACCTGTCCCAGTTTGAAGCGCTGCTGTCAACGCGCGTCCCGTTTCCGAGGCAAAGAACGCCTCGATTTCAGGACTCGCAAGCCGTGCCGTTTCGGCCTCGACCGGGCTGAGCATGCTTTCCGCTTCCCAGCGGTCGATTTGGACATCGAGCGGCTCGGACGGGTCGATCAATTGGAAGACGAGATGTAGCGTTGTCCCCCGTTCGGCTCCTGTCTGCTGAGATTGCTTCCATTTTGGTTCTCGATACGGAGTGTCCGTCGCCCGGTACGTCTCTTCGAACGCCGCCTGTTCAAGTTGGAGCGCCCGCTTCAATTCGGTCACCGTTTGTTTGGCCGCTGTCTCCGTCGCAGCCTGTGCCGGATAGGCGTAGGCGAACGCCTTGTGGACGAACTCACTGACGTTCGCTTCGTCTTTCACCGGAAAATCGATCGCCTCGAACTGTTTG
The DNA here is from genome assembly GCF_018618255.1 of Exiguobacterium sp. s56. Classification (NCBI taxonomy): domain Bacteria; kingdom Bacillati; phylum Bacillota; class Bacilli; order Caryophanales; genus Exiguobacterium; species Exiguobacterium sp. s56. The sequence continues at coordinate 64,811 of NZ_JACSLR010000007.1, forward strand.
ACGTGATGGAGCTGCGCCATCATCTCTTGGAGCGTGGCGACTTCTGCCAAATCTCCCTCACCGATGATGCGATACGTCCACGGTGTCGCTTCTTGTTGCGGAGCGATAACCGGCAAGCCCTGTTGTTCTAAGAACGAGGCAGCCCCTTCAAGTTTCAGGAGTGCCGGAGCGACCCAATCGAGATATGTCTTCGCGTCACGACGCGACTCGGCCGATAACGTCGTCCCGGTCTGCTCGACGTGCAGCCACTGCTGAATCTGTTTCCCCGGTTCTTTAATCGTCCCGACCAAAATCAATTTCTCTTTGGCACGGGTGAGGGCGACATACAGGACGCGCATCTCTTCGGCTTTCATCGTGGCATCGAGATCGCGGCGAATCATCTCTTTGACGAACGTCTCCGTCTTCGTCCGGGTGACGACATCGATGGCGTCGAGCGAGATGCCATACCGTTTATGGAAGATGACGCGCTGCATTTGGTCGCGTTTATTGAACTGCTTTCCAAGCTGGGCGACGATCGTGACCGGGAATTCCAGTCCTTTCGACTTATGGACCGTCATGATTCGGACGACGTTCTCTTCTTCGCCGAGCGAACGCGCCTCTGACAAATCCTCACCGTTATCTTGCAGTCGGTCCATCACGCGGAGGAAGCGATACAAACCGCGGTATCCGCTCCGTTCATAGGACAGGGCCCGATCATAGAGCGCCTTCAAGTTTTCTTGGCGTCCTTTCCCACCTGGCAAGCCACCGGCGAAATCGTAGAAGCCGGTGTCGTTGAACACTTGTTGAATCAGCTCCGACAAACTATGGTTCCGTGCGAACGTGCGCCACGCTGACAACGCGTCGAGCACATCGCCGCACTTCAGACCGAGGTCATCCTCATCGTCCGCTTTCGCTTTGAGCGCCTCGAAGAACGAGTCCTCCGATTCAAGACGAATCTTGGCCAGTTCTTGGTCACTGAAGCCGAACATCGGTGAACGGAGCGCTCCCGCGAGCGGGATGTCTTGAAGCGGATTGTCAATCAGTTTCAACACGGCGAGCATCATGCGAATCTCGGTCGCCTGGAAATAGCCGCCGTCTGAATCGGTATAGGCCGGGATGTTGTACTGTGTCAAAATATCCATCAGCTGTTCGACGCGCTCTTTTTTTGAGCGGACCAAGATGACGATATCGCGATATTCGCACGACCGCAGCAAGCCGGTCGCCTCATCGGTCACTTTGAACGGTTCCTCGCCCGAGACAAGTTCTAAAATCCGGGTCGCGATGGCGCGTCCTTCGAGCTCTTGTTTCGAGAGATCACGACTCTCACCATTGACGAGAATCAGCTCAGGTCTCGCCTCGAGCTCCTCATACGCCCGGCCTGGCACGAGTCGGGCCGCCTCATCGTATTCGATCTCACTTACTTCCTCGTCCATCAACCGGACGAACAAGTCGTTGATGCCATGGAGCACTTCGGCCCGGCTCCTGAAGTTTTGGGACAGGTCGATCCGTTGTCCCGAACCACCTTGTTTGAACCGGGTCGCCTTTTCGATGAACAGACGCGGCTCGGCATGGCGGAACCGATAAATCGATTGTTTGATATCGCCGACCATGAACAAGTTGCCGACGTGTTCGGCTTCGTGGCTGACGAGTCCGATAATCGTTTCTTGGATCTCGTTCGTATCTTGATACTCATCGATCAACACTTCGGCGAAGCGCTGTTTATAGAGCGATGCGACCGAGGACGGTCCGTCCCCGTCGCGCAAAATCGCGAGCGCATAATGTTCAAGGTCGCTGAAATCGACGAAAGCGCGGTCCCGCTTCGCCTGCTCATAGGCAGCACCGAACGTCCGGACGGTCTTGACGAGCGTCTCGACGAGCGGACGTTGCGTCATCAAGACCTCTAAATAGTCCGCTCCGCTCGTGCCGGCCTGTGCGGTCGCTTCGCTCAACTTCTTCTTCGCCTGGTCGTAGGCCGGTTTCAACACCGTGTGGTAGACATGATGTTCGTCTTTCTTTTGGACGGATTTCATCGTCCCGAATTTGACGGCGCGGGAAGCCGTCTCGAGCTCGCTCCACTTGAACGAGTCCGGATCAAGGTTCGCGAACGGCAAAATCGCCTGTTGCACGTTCTCGGATTGCGCCTCATAACCGGCGAGCCGAAGCTCGATGGCGACGCGACGAAGTTGACGCAACGCTTTCTCGATGTCTACCCAAAGCAGGTGACCGAATTCGATCAGCAATTGCTCATCGTCCGGGTCCCCGTCAAATTGATATAACGAGACGAGCTCATCCAGATAGGCTTCCGGGTCAGGCAGTGTTCGCGCATAGTGATAAAGTCCGAGAATCAACTCCTCAATCTCACTGTCCCCGCGGTCGGACGTATAGGCGTCAATCAAGGCGAAGAACGCTTGGTCTTGTGCGCCATAAGCGTCTTCGAGCACGTCTTCGAGCACATCGTCCTGCAAGAGCACCAAATCACGCTCTTCAGCGATTTTGAACGCCGGGTCGAGGTCGAGCAAATAGTAATTCTCTCGAATCACCTCGAGACAGAACGAGTGAATCGTCGTGATGAGTGCTCGGTTGAGCATTTGGCGTTGTTTGCGAATATATGCGTTCTCCGGGTCGTCACGAAGCGCTTGATCGAGCGCTTTGGCGATTCGCCGCTTCATCTCGGCCGCGGCCGCATTCGTGAATGTGACCACGAGCATGCGGTCGGCCGTCAGTTCGTCCGTCTCATCCAAGAGACGGCTCGCAAGTCGTTCCACGAGGACTGCCGTCTTGCCGGAACCGGCTGCCGCCGAGACGAGCACGTGCGATCCTCTGGCATCAATGGCCGCTTGTTGGTCATTCGTCCACTGCATCGACGTCACCTCCTAATCTTGACAAGACGTCATCTTTTTCTAGCTTTTTCAATTGCCGTGCCTCGTTGGACAACGCCTCATCAAAGTGACAGACACTTTGGAACGGGCACGTCTGGCATGGCCGGCGTTCTTTATACTCATACGGTTCGACCCCGATTTCACCGTCATACATCGCCTCGGCGCTCGATTGGGCCAAATCGATGGCATGGTCCATCAACTGTTCGAGTTGCGGTGGCGAGACGACTTTTTTCGTCGTGTTCGCATCGAGCGTCCCGTCTTTCTTGTACTTGACCGGGATGACGATTGATTTTTTCTGGTCGAGTTTCGCCGTCCGGTCCATCATCTCTAAAATGGCCGGATCATCGACGAGCAACCCTTGCATCTGATACGACTCGAGCACCTTGCGTTCGGTGTCGGTATCCGTCTCGGCCGGAGCGACGAGCGGGCGATGGACGTGGAAATAGAGCGCGGCCGCTGGGGCGACGTTCTCTTGCGTCCAGGCGTTCGCCTGCTCAATCAACACTTTCAAATAGATGAGCATCTGCATCGCGAGCCCGTAATAAATCTCGGCGAAGTCGATCTCTCGTTTACTCGACTTGTAATCGACGATCCGAACATACAATTGGTCGTGAATCGAAGCCGTATCGACCCGGTCAATCCGACCGACGAGTTCGCACGTCGCCCCGTTACTGAGCGTGAACGATACCGGCGGGAAATTGCCGCTGCCGAAAGCGAGCTCAAAGGCGACCGGATCGAACCCGTCTCGTTTCGACTGCTCGATTAACACTTCCGCCGTCTTGCTGACGACGTCGGTCAATTTCTTCTTCAAATAGCCATACCGGTTCGAACTCATCAAAATCGCGTTTTGAATCTCTGGTGTGACGAGCTCGACGGCCGCCTCAGCGAGAGAAGAACATTCCTCCCGGCTCACATCACGCCATTCTTTCCCTTCCATCTGCACGGTCTGCGACATGTGCTCGATGGTGCGATGATACAAGTTGCCGATATCTGGCGCCTCTAAGCGATACAAACGGCGCTCTTTTAAACGAAGGCCGTAACTGGCGAAGTGACGGTACGGACAGGCTTGGAACGTCTCCAGCCGCGAGACGCTCGCCCGAATCGAGTTCGTGTACAGCGACTTGGCGACGTCTTCCGGTAACGGCTTGGGCACGTTTTGATAGAAGAGCGCGCTCGTCAATAACCGGATCCGCTCGCGGCCTTCCGGATGTTTCAACAGCTCGTTATATACCGTGAACCACGTGTCTTGAATCGGGTAGTGGCGACTGAGCCGCTGTAATTCGAGCGCCGTGACCGCTGCCGTCTGATTCACGTTCGTGATGAACGACAACTGGTCGCTCGGGCGATGTTCCCCGGCTTCTGCGAAGTGGGTCGTCACGACCTTGCCACCGCCAAGCCGCGCCTTCAGGTCCGCGATGAAGCTGGCCGGCTGAATCGCCTTGCCGGCGCGGTCGACGAGGGCGTAGCTGACGAACAGCCGATGACTCGGTGCAGTGAGCGCCTTATACAAATAGTACGTCTCATCGTCAAACAAGTGCTCGGTCGCTTTCCCGGCCCGGACGCCGTTCTCGTGCATGAAGTCGAGGTCCTGGTCGGTCAATAGTTTCGACTGGGTCGAGACGAGCGGGATTTGATCTTCGTTCGCTCCGAGCAGGAAGACGACTTTCTTATCAAGCAACCGGCCCCGGACATAATCGGTGACCGTCAATTGATCCAAAGAAGGCGGGACGAGCGCATAGCGCAGACTATCGAGCCCGGTGTCCATCATTTGGAGGAACAGCTCGGTCGAAAGCGTCTCGTCCGGTGCGGCCGCCTCTAGCTGTTCGAGCAAGTGCAACACCGCGTCCCATACTTGCGTATGTTCGCGCGCCTCGAGCAAGCGTGCCTCTTCGAGCGCCTCATCTCGCCAATGGGCAAGACAGGACGCCACGCCGACTCGTTCCAAGAATGCGTAGATGGCATGCGTGTAAGCCTGCATCGTCTTCGCTGCCTTCAAGTCATCCAACAACGGGTCGAACGTGTCGACGACGGTTTGCCGATAGCGATTGAGCGCCGTCTCTACGTCGAGTTCTTCCCCGGTCAACCGTGCCTCTTCCTCGGCACGACGTTTCAAGTACCACGCGTCATGCCAATGGTAATGTTTAATCCCCCGTTCAATCACGAACGCCTCGAGCCGGTCGACCGATGTGCGTCGATGCTCCTCATCGAGCAGAATCAATTCCGTCTTCAGTGCGCGAAACACCGGCTCTTCCCGGTATCCACGGAGTGCGACTTCAATCGTCGCCTTCAGTAATTCGACGACCGGATGATCGAGCATCGGTTGTCGCTCATCGAGGAAGAACGGCAAGTTCATTTTTTGTAGCGCCTGCGTCGCCAAATCGCCGTACGCTTCAAGCGAACGGGACACGAACGCGATATCGCGGTAACGGAAGCCTTCCTCACGAACGAGACGCACGACTTCACGGACGGCGGCCTCGACTTCCACCGACCGGTCGACGGCCGCGTGTAACACGACGTTCGAATCGGGACGGGTATACGGGGCTGCCGTCACTTGCCCGAACGTGGCCTCGAGATAGGCCAAGCTCGGATGTTGGAAGCGAGGCGCACCCGTATGAGGCGTGTCACTCGACGAGATACCCCGTTCGGATACCAGCTCTTTGAAGCGCATGAGCGTACGCTGTGTCGGTCCGAACGACGGATGGGGCCGGTAGAGCGAATCCGGGTCGATCGTCAACAGGACATCGAGCGGCGCCTTCTCCGCCAAAGCGACCAGCACTGCCAGCTCCTGCTCGGAAAATTCATTGAACCCATCGACGTAAAACCGGGTCCCGGTCAAGTCGATGTCCGGTAACAGTTGCAGCAGCACGTTAAAGTAATCTTCGGCGTGCAGCGATTTCCCCGCTGTCATCGTCAAGAAACCTTCATACAGGATGGACAGGTCCTGCAGTTTCAGCGAACGGTGTTGGTCTTGTTCGCTCAAGCGGAGCAACTGCTCCGGATCGACGAGTCCTCGTTTGAGTAGCGTGATCAACGCATTCAATTCCTCATAGAAACCGAACTGATTCATCGTCCGGCGGAACAAGGTCAAGCGTTCCTCGTTCATCTCGACGACACGGCGCAACAGCAAATGTGTCCCCGTCTGGTCCAAAAACTGTTCGGTCGCGACGCCACGGTCGCGCATCATCAAAAAGGCGAGACGGCGCATCGATAAGACTTGAATCCGGGTCGACCCGTTCAAGCCGTCGGTCATCGCCATCTTCCGTTCCATTTCAAACGACATTTGGTCTGGGACGAGCATATAGATGGTCGGTCCGCTCGGGTCACGCTTCAGCTCTTCGATGACTTGTTTCGTCATCCATTCGCTTTTTCCGCTCCCGGAACGCCCGACGTGAAAAGTGACCGTCATTTAGGCGAACACCCCTTCCCTTTTTTCTTTATTATGACCCATTCCGCGCAGTTTGTAGAGGGAAATCCTTCGAGACCCCAGCAAGAAAATTGACCAGCCCGCATCCTTCCCAATTTCAGCGAAAATCGATTAGACTGGACGTATGAGGGGGAAATAAACATGAGTGCATATGAACAATTCGGCGGCGAGCGTGGAGTCCAACAGCTCGTAGACGCCTTTTATGATCTCGTCTACGCCGACCCGGTCTTGTTGCCATTGTTTCCGGACGACAAAGAGCGGGTCAAAGCGCATCAATTCGAATTTTTAACACAGTTGCTCGGGGGACCGAAACTGTATACAGAACGTCGTGGTGGCGGTAACTTGGCGATGATCCATCGTGACCACCCCATCTCTGAGACTCATGCCGGACATTGGCTCGGCTGCATGGAGCAAGCGCTCAAAACGGTCGATGCGCCCGAGTCGATCAAACAACAGCTGTTCCATCGCTTGATCATGTCATCCTCGAACGTCGTCCGCGTCTGCTCGCACCATTTTGAGTAGTCAGCCTTTCGAAAAGCGGGTATGATAAGAAAGTAAGTAAAGGAGGTCGTTTTTCATGACAGAAGAAGAAAAGAAAGAGGCCGTTTCGTCTGAAGAAGAAACGGAAGAAGTAGAACCGACGGCAGTCCTCGCCGACGCCCTCGAAGAGGACGAAGAGGAAGAAGACCAACCCGAAGAAAAGAACATGGACCACATTAAAGGTGTGTTCAACTATATGCACGAGAACGGACGAGAGTACCGCGTCGTCTTTTATCAGGACCGCAAAAACCTCGTCTTCCGTGAACTCGGCAACGGGAAAGTCGAATTCGTCGGACGTTTCACTGACGAGGCATACGATGAAGAGAATGAAGCAGAGATGCGCGAACTCGGGGAGCAACAGCTCGAACGGATTCTTGCGGATCGTCTCAAATAAAAAAATCGCCCGAGTTGGGCGATTTTTTTATTTTCCTTTGTTCCGCTTTTTCTTGCGCAGTGCATAAATGACTCCGGCAATCCCACCAGCGACGGCAATCCCGGCCATGGCAGGCACGAGGATTTTCTTCGTCGGAATCATCTCTTTGACCCGCTCGTACGGTGTCGGCACCGACAACTCGAGTTGAACGGCCGACTCACCATGACCGTTGGCCCGCGCTTTGCGTGCCGCATCGGTGATGACGACGCGCCCCGTCGTATAACGGCGATTTCCATGCTCATCCGTATACGGACGACGTACGCGTTTGACACCGCGAACCGTCTTCCCCCGCGCTGCATACGGACGGACGACGCGTTCGCTCGTCCACGCCCGGCCCCCTGTCGCACTGTAAGCCGGGCGAATCGTCCGGCGGTTTAACCATGTGTATGAATCATTCATCGTTGATTCCCTCCAATATTGTGAAGTCCTTCTCTTATTATACCCATAGAGCATCTTACAAAAACATACGTCTCCCGACGTAAACGAACAAAGGATGGCCCACCTCGGGCCATCCTTTGTCGTCATGCAATTACTCTGTGAACGGTTTATCCCGGTGGCGACGTTTCGCCAAAATCAAGTAGTAAGCCGGAACGAGCACGAGCGTCAGTACCGTCGAGAACAGAATCCCTGACACGATACAGATGGCAAGTGGTTTGAAGAGTGGGTCTTGTCCGAACGCGACCGGCAAGAGGGCGACGACGGCGGTCAAGGCCGTCAACAGGATCGGACGAATCCGGGCCCGGCCAGCTTCATAGACAGCGGTTGTGACAGCCATGCCGTCCCGAATCCCTTGCTCGATGAACTCGAACAAGACGACGGCGTTCCGAACGACGATTCCGGCGAGCGAGACAATCCCCATCGAAGCCATGAAGCTAAATGGCGTCTGTGTGATGAACAGTCCGACGACAGCTCCGGCAATCGCCAAGTAAATCGTGAACAGGACGAGCATCGGTAGTGACAATGAATTGAACTGGAATGCGATAATCAAGAAGATTAAGAACAAGACGACGACGAACAACGTGGCGAGTTCAAGGAAGAACTCGTTTTGTGTGTCACTTGCCCCCGATTGATCAAAGGCAATCCCGTCATCGGTCAATGCAGACTCCGCATCGGCGAGCACGCGGTCGACGTCTTGTTTGAACGCCTCCTCGTCCATACCTTCGCTCGCAAAGATTTGGAGCGTCACGGTCCGTTCTCCGTTTTCACGCGGAATCTGTTGAATCTGTTCCGTCGTCGTTTCGGTGACGAACGTGCTGAGCGGTGCGACCGGTGGGCCGGCTTCCGTTTCGACTGGGACGAGAATATCGTCTAAAGCGAGCGCCTCACGGTTTGCTTCCGCATCGACGACAATTTTCACATCGCGCTGTTCGACACCATCATCGAACGTTCCGATCGGAATCCCGTCCGTGACGAGGCGAATCTGGTCACTGATCGCTTTCGCGGTCACGCCAGCGGCCGCCATCGCGTCACGGTCGAGCTCATACGTGAGTGTTTGGAACGGCTCTTTAATGTTATCGAGGACGAGTGCGCCGTCAATCTCTTCGAGGTCTGTTTTCACGGTATCCCGTGCCGCCACGAGCTCGTCGATTGTCTCGCCGCGCATCGTGAACTCGACAGGTGCCGAAGTCGGCGGTCCTTGTTGTTGCGTATCCAAGAAGATTTCAGCGTCCGGGTTGTTTTCCCGGATTTGTGTCGTATACTCATCAATCAATTGAATCGCATCGATTGTCTCGTTATCGACACGGACGACGATTTGGCCGGTGTTGTCACCTGTTTGGTCGAGACCACCCGTGAACAGGCTCGGTAACCCGCCCCCGGCAAAGATGGACGTCTCGGTGACGCCATCGATGCTTTGGAACTCTTCCTCGATGGCTTGAAGTCTCCGTTCCGTCTCTTCCAAGTCGGTCTGGACCGGTAATGTGACGCTCGTCACGACTTCTGGTCGGTTCGCGGCCGGGAAAAATTCGAATGGTGTCAATAGAATCAATCCGTACAAGGCGGTCGTGATGACGAAACCGACGAGTCCGAACGTCCATGGACGCTTCGCAACTTTTGGCAACAACGTGTCCGCATAGAAATTACTGAGACGGTTGAGTGGTTTCCCTAACCAACCCGGCTCTCGTTTCGAGACTTTGACTTGTTTCCGGTTCAACCAGTATTGGGCAATCGGGACGAGAGTCAAACTGATGACCATCGAAGCGAGCACCGATAACGCCAATACGGTCGGCAAGGCGCGGATAAAGTTCCCGTTCGCACCTGACAAGAGGGTCAATGGCAAGAAAGCGAAGACGACGGCAAGCGTCGAAGTGACGATCGAGCCCCACACTTCTTTCGTCCCGCGTACGGCACCTCCCATCGCCGTATCCCCTTTCCGGTAACGACGCAGGATGTTGTCGTTGACGACGATGGCGTCATCGACGAGAATCCCGAGGGCGATGATGGCACCGATGATGGAGATTTGGTTCAAGTCGACCCCCGTGAAGCGAAGCGGGATTAACGCGAGCAAGAACGATAATGGAATCGCCAAGCTGACGATGATGGATCCTGATACCGTCAATCCAATTGTCGTGACGACGATGACGGCAATCATGGCGACGATGAACTCTTTTGTCAACGACGAGAAGATCGCGTCGACCGCTTTGGCCTGCTCGTAATAAGGGACGAGCTCGACGCCAGAGACGTCTCCGACTTCTGCGGCGACGACTTCATCGACGCGTTCTTGCAGCGTCGGGATATCTTGTCCCGACTCGATTGTGACCGTCAAGGAAATGGCGGGCATCCCATCGAGCGAGACGAGGTCGGTGACCGCTTTTTCCGTCTCTTCGACCGTACCGACGTCTTCGAGTAGAACGGGCGTCCCGTCTACCGATCCGACGACGACTTGGCCCATATCATTGACGTTCGTCAAACTGTCGATCGCCAACTGATAGATGCCCTCTTCCGTCGACTGGCGTCCGAGCGGTGTCGTCTTATATTCTTCATTGATGGCCGTCAAAACGTCCGGGAAGGCGAGTTGACGCTCCCCGAGTTCGGCCGAGTCGAGCGAGACGACGAATTCGGTTTCTGGCAATCCTTTGATTGTCACACCGGTCACGCCTTCGGTCCGCAACAATCGTTCCTCCAACCGCTCGACATCTTCTCGAGCCGCTTGCAACGTTTCGCGGTCGTCCGAAGTCAACAAATATGAAGCGACCGGCAATTGTCCGATCGAATCATTGACGGTCGGTGCCAGCGCATTCTCAGGCAAGCGCGGTGCGGCATCCGAGATGGCTTGGCGCACGTTCGCCTGGAGCTCACTTCGGTCGAAGCCGTCTTCATACTCGACTGTGATGTTTGAGAACTCGGATGCGGATAATGATGACACATTCTCGATTCCTTCGAGTCCTCTCAATTCAGTCTCCAAAATATTCGTGACGTTCCGTTCGACCGTCTCTGCGGTCGCGCCTGGATATGGCGTCTGAATCAAGACGATATTGACACTCGTCTCCGGAATTTCACGCTTCGGAAGTTGGAAGAACGTGAGCACCCCGACAACGACTGCGACGAGTAAAAACACGATGACCAGTTTTCCTCGTTCAATCATTTTTTGAAAAAACATGTTGACCCCTCACTTTCAGATGATGTGCAAATACACATATGAACTATTCTTCTTCATCATAGAGGGGTTCGTCATCGATTTCAATCTTTAAACCTGATTGAATGTGTTTCAGTGAAAGCGTTTTTGAAACGAATACGATAACTCGATGGAACGCTGCTTCTGCTTATAGACGGTATGATTCGACACCGGCACTTCGACCGATTCACCTGAATGAAAGATAATTCGGCTCCCTTTTCCGCTCTTCTCCGCATCATAGACTTGAGAGAAGTTGATCCAGGCACAGTCGGGGCTTTCTTTGGCAATGGTCGGGAAAAATACGGCATCTGCATGCCAATCCATGATGACGGGCGTTTTCCGGTGCGGTCCGAGTACGTCACGGGCCGCTTCAATCCGTCCTTGGATACTTGAACCGTAATACAGACAGGCGGATTCGAGTAAGTGAAGGGGTGAGCCTTTCAAGCGTCGGACACCATCGGATTGATAGACGAGCGTCTCCGCCTCCCCGTACTCATTAAACACCGGAATCAAAGCTCTTGTTTCATTCGTCAACTGAGTCATCTGATCTGCCTCCATCATGGATGTATTGCCTTACCTCTCATTCATACCAAGGAGTCACCGTTTCCACAAATCGAGCTCAAACATTTCCAACTAAAAAAATCAGCCAACGAGTGGCTGATTTTTTAATTTCGATAATCTAACTTTAGTTTTGGATTCGAATTCGATGGCGGAAAGTGAAAATGTACAGCAACTCCGTCACTCGTATTTCCCAAGGCGACCGTCCCCTCATGGAGCGTCACAATCCGTTGAACGATGAAGAGACCGAGCCCAAACTTTCCTTGTTTTCCGCGTGAGAATTGATGGAACAAATCGAGGTTCTCATCGACCGGTGGACCATCGTTCTCAATCGTAATCTCGACGCCTGCCTCAGTGTGAGACAGACGGATATGAATCCTCGATTCGGCGTAGCGCAAGGCGTTATCGAGCACGTTCTCGAACGCGACGCGAATCTGTTCCCCATCACCGAGCATCTCACCGGCATGTCCTTCGACCGTCCAGTCCAAGTTGCCACGCAATTTGAACCGGCTGACGAGCAGCTCCACCAATTTATCAAGATTGATTGGTTCAAGTCGCATCTCTTGGCCTTTGAAATATTCAAGCTTGGTGACGTACAACAAATCGACGACTTTCTTCTCGAGACGCGATGCCTCTTCATCAATGACTTCGGCCGACCCTTTCAAGTCTCCGGTCGGATAGATGCCGTCCCCGATTGATTGGGCGTAACCACGGATGACCATGATCGGCGTCTTCAAGTCGTGGGAGATGTTTTGAAGCAACGCCTGTTGGGCCACGTCCTGCTCTTGCAACTCTTGCCGCATCGCGTCAATCGAGCGGGCCAATTGGCCGAGCTCGTCTTGACGGGCGAGTGGGAGCACCGTCTCCCATTGACGGTTCGAGATTTTTTCGACCGCCCGTTCCATCTCGACGATCGGCTTCGTCAGCTCACGCGACATCCATAAGGCTGGAATCAACGACAGCAAGCTGATGACCCCGATTAAAATCGAGATGCGCCAGTAGAGCGTCGAGACGAGTTCACGGCGATAGGCGTCCCACGCATAAGATGCCTGATAGATGAGCTCCCCGTCGTATTCGTTTTGACGGATGATATAGTAGACATCTTCTCCGTCAATCGTCGTCTGATATTTAGCGACCTCGCTCGTCTGTTCGATCGCCTCTTGATACATCCGGTTCGTCAGTTCGAGTGGGGCCGACCCATAAATGATTCGTCCGTTCGGCAGAAAGATGAGCTGGTTGACCGAACGGGACTCTTGTTGGCGACGGTCATATTCAATCGGATTTTGCGGGATATTTTCCAACTCGTTCGTATTACCCAGGTAATAATCGACATCTTGTAACGTCTCATACACTTGTTCATCGATGAACTGCGTGATTGAGGAACGAATCGTCAATAAAATCATCAAGGCGAGCGTCACGATGATGAGGAGAATCAACACCCAGATTTTCCACATGAGCCGCTTCGGCTGAAGGTGATCGAGCTTCATGGCTTAACGAGTCGATAACCGACGCCATAAAGCGTCTCGAGCTCCAAGCGATGCAATTTCTTCCGCAGGCGCCGCACCAAATCATCGACGACGCGGTCCGAACCGAAATAGTCATGGCCCCAGACGCCTTCGAGAATCTGTTCACGCGACAATGCCGAACCCGGGTGTTCGAGGAAGAGGAGCAATAAGTCGAACTCTTTCGACGTCAAATCGATTTCATCCTGTTCGTGTCGGATGAGACGTTTCTCGGGATAAATCGTATATTCCCCATACTCGATATGTTCGTTCGATTTTGAGCCGTATACCCGGTCAATCAACTTCTTCACCCGGATGACAAGCTCGCGCGGCAAGAACGGTTTGGCGATGTAATCGTCAGACCCCATCTCGAGCCCGATGATTTTATCGATATCCTCATCTCGCGCCGAAATGAAAATCGTCGGCGTGAACGCGTTTTTCGCTTTGATTTCTTTCAGTAATTGGAACCCATCGAGGTCCGGGAGCATGATATCGAGCACCCATAAGTCTGGTTCGTCTTTGATTGCGGCCTGGGCCGAGGTCCCGTCGGTGAACGAACGGACCTGATACCCTTCTTGCTCTAAATACGTGACGAGCATCTTATTTAAATTGATTTCATCATCGACTAAATAGATTGTGTACATTCCAGTCACCTCTGCAACGTTTTTTATTTATCATATCAAACAATTGTGGATGAATGATGGGAATGCAGCCGTTTCCTCCGCGCTCAATGTGTTCACGACACGCAAACAAGCCCACAAAAAAAGAAGGGTTCCCCCTTCCTTACCGCGTCGGCCGAGTGCGCATCTGTTGTGCGAGGAATACCGTGCCGCCACTAAGGAGGGCCAGTACACCGCTGATCATCATGAGTTCCATCATGTTCCACCTTCCTACTGATAGCGATTCTCATTATCACCTATAATATAGCATACTTTTCTTAGCATGAACATGACAAAAAAACTCCCGCCATGCTAGGCGGGAGCTCTCGATTATGCGTTGACGTCGTAACCCTGTTCTTCGATGGCTTCGATCATCGTTTTCACTGAAATTTTATCGTTGTGGATGACATCGACCCGATGGTCCTGTAACGAGACGATCGCTGACTCGACGCCTTCAAGTTCTGTCAAGGCGCCTTCGACCGCCGCCTTGCAGTGATTACATGTCATACCTTCTACTTTTAATGTCGTTTCATTCATTTTGATGTTCCTCCTTGTGTTTTCAATCGTAACGCGTTCAAGACGACCGAGACCGAACTGAACGCCATGGCCGCCCCGGCAATCCACGGGGCAAGCAAACCGGCGGCTGCGACCGGGATACCGAGACTGTTATAGGCAAGCGCCCAGAACAAATTTTGACGAATGTTACGCATCGTCAACGCACTCATCTCGATGGCACGGTTCACCCCATCGATATCTTGCCCCATCACGGTGACATCGGCCGCCTCAAGAGCGATATCCGTCCCGCTTCCGAAGGCGATGCCGACGTCAGCGACAGCAAGTGCCGGCGCGTCATTCATCCCGTCCCCGACCATGGCCACACGGCCCTGGCGTTTCAGCGCCTCGACATGATCCGCCTTCTCGACGGGCAGTACCTCGGCGATGACGTTCGTTTCCGGAATCCCGAGTTGACGGGCGACGTCGAATGCGACTTCTTTCCGATCACCGGTCAAGACGTAGACTTGTCTCGTCTTGGCAAGTTGTTGGACGACGGCACGGCTTTGGTCTTTCAACCGATCTTGCAGACCAAACGCCGCAACGACCCCAGACTCGTCGGCCACATAGACCGGCGTCATCGCCTGCATGTCCCACTTCGGTAATGCCAATCCAGCTTCTTGCATCATGCGGACCGAGCCGATAAGAAGAGGTTTCCCATCCACGACCGCTTTCAATCCTCGACCGGCCAACTCTTCAACGCGTTCGACCTGACCGTCCCCTTCGCCCCGACCGATTGCCTCGGCGAGCGGGTGCGTCGACTGACGTTCGGCCATGACGGCTTGTTTCAAGAACGACGTCTCTCCGAACGTCGCCACGACTTCCGGCGTACCTTTCGTGAGCGTCCCCGTCTTATCGAAGACGACGATATCGACCCCATTCAACGATTCGAGCTGACCGCCACCTTTGAACAAGACACCACGTTCGGCGGCACGGCCCGTCCCGACCATGATCGATGTCGGTGTCGCGAGACCGAGCGCACACGGACAAGCGATAACGAGAACGGCGATCGAGGCCCGGATCGCCATGTCCAAATCATTGAAGCCAAGCGTCCAGACGGCGAACGTCAAGGCGCTGATGGCGACGACGATCGGGACGAACACACCGGAAATCCGGTCCGCTTGTCGTTGGATCGGGGCTTTGTCCGTCTGCGCCTGTTCAACAACACGAACAATTTGAGCGAGCATCGTCTCGCTGCCAACACGTTCGGCGACCATCAAGACCCGGTGCGAGCGGTTAATCGTTCCGCCGACAACATCGGCGCCGACACTTTTCTCAGATGGGATTGATTCCCCGGTCAACATCGACTCATCGATGACCGTCTCACCTTCGACGATTTTTCCATCGACCGGCACTTTTTCGCCAGGGCGGACGACGATGACGTCACCGGCTTTGACCAAGTCGATCGCGACTGGCCGTTCCACACCGTCAACAAGTAAAATCGCTTCTTTCGCCTGTAACGATAAAAGTGACTTGAGCGCGTCCGTCGTTTTTTCTTTCGCTCGGGCCTCTAACCATTTCCCGAGCAATACGAGCGTAATCAAAACGGCACTCGTCTCAAAATAGAGCGACGGATGCATCGGATGCACGAGCATCTCGAAGACGGAATAAAAGTAAGCCGCCGATGTCCCTGTCGCCACGAGCACATCCATGTTGGCCGCGCCGCTCTTCAGGCTCTTATACGCCCCTTTATAAAACTGGGCCCCGATCCAGAACTGGACCGGTGTGGCGAGCGCGAATTGCCACCACGGATTCATGAGCCAATCGGCATGGAACGTCACACCCGGGATGTGCGTAATCATGACGAGCAGAAGCGGTGCCGACAACAGCGCCGAGATGAGCACTTTTCGCTCGAGCGGGCGCAGGTCGTGTTTTGGCGTCAGTTCCGCCTTTCGTTCTGCGCCATAACCGATTTTTTCGATGCGGGCGATCAGTTCGTCTTCGGTGATGCCGTCGTCGACGCGAATCGTCGCCGTCTCGAGCGGCAAGTTGACGGTCGCTTCAACACCGTCCATTTTATTTAACACTTTCTCGATGCGGGCCGAGCATGCGGCGCATGTCATCCCTTGAATCGACAGTTCGACGGTTTTCATCGGAACACCTCCTTACTTCTTGATGCGGCTGACGATTGTCATCAATTCGTCAATGTACGGGTCCATGTCTTCCGTTTCACTCGCATGGACTAAACATTTACGCATGTGACGTTCGAGCAGTTGCATCTCGACTTGTTTGAGTGCCGCTTGAATGGCTGACGTCTGGGTCAAAATGTCGACGCAGTAGCGGTCGCTCTCGACCATCTTTTGAATCCCACGTACTTGTCCTTCGATCCGGCGCAGCCGTTTGCTGAGCGCTTCACGTTCTGCGTCTTCACGCGGAACGATTGGTTGGTCATGCATGAATTCTTCCATGATTATCACCTCACCACCAATATACCCCTACCCGGTAACGGTGTCAAATCTTTTGAACAAAAAAAGGACGACTGATTTCGTCGTCCTTCTCTCCCGTCAATTGCGTTGGAATTGCTCGCTCTTCAAGACGGTCCGTAAAATCTTCCCGGTCGTGTTCCGCGGCAGCTCCTCGATGATCTCGATGTGCGTCGGCTGTTTGTACTTCGCCAGTTTCGTCGCCGCGAACGCTCGGATCTCGTCGAGCGTCACCTGTTCGTCTCGCGTGACGATGAACGCTTTGACCGCTTCCCCTTGTTCGGCATCCGGTACCCCGATGACGGCTGCTTCGACGATGCCCGGATGTTGATAGAGCACTTCTTCGACTTCGCGCGGATAGACGTTATAGCCACCGACGATGACCATGTCCTTCTTCCGGTCGACGATATAAAAGTAACCGTCTTTGTCACGTTTCGCCAAGTCGCCTGTATAGAGCCACCCGTCGCGAAGCGTCATCGACGTCTCTTCCGGTAGTTTATAATAGCCTTTCATCACGTTCGGTCCACGGACGATCAGTTCACCGACCTCGTCGATCCCGACCTCTTCGCCGAGTTCGTCGACGACCTTGTTCTCAACGTGGACGATTGACGGACCGATCGATCCGGCTTTCCGCTCGCCGTGGAGCGGATTGAAACACGTGACCGGTGACGCCTCGGACAGACCGTATCCTTCGAGAATCTTACACTCGAACTTTTGCTCGAACGATTCGAGCAACTGTACCGGCAGACTCGCTCCACCGGATACGAAGACGCGGACGTGCTTGAGCGCCGAAGCGTATGCTGGAACTTTCATCGCCGTCTGCAACAGGAAGTTGTACATCGTCGGGACACCGGCAAAAATGCTGACGCGATGTTTTGGGACGAGGTCGAACACGTCCTGCGGTGAGAATTTTGGCAAGATGACAATCGTCGCCCCGCGCAGGAGCGGTGCGTTGACGATGACCGTCAAACAGAAGACGTGGAACATCGGTAAGGCGGCGAGCGCTTTATCTTCCGGCGTGATTTCCAAATACTCCCCGATCGAATGGGCGTTCGAGAACAAGTTGAGATGTGTCAACAAGGCGCCTTTCGGTTTCCCGGTCGTCCCGCTCGTATACAGGATGACAGCGACCTCTTCCTCATCGACTTCGATTACTTCAACTTTCGTCGTCGCGAACGCCTCGCTGAACGGTAAGAACTCGATGTCCCCATCCCGCTTCAACGCCGGTACGTCTGCATACGGGACCGAGATGACGAGTCGGAGTTGCGGTAATTTCGTGAGTGCGGCTTCCGCTTGCGCGACGAGCGGCGACAACGCGACAATCGCTTTCACGTCGCCATCGAGCAAGATGTAGGCCATCTCATCCGGTGTGTATGTAGGGTTGATCGGAATGACGACCCCACCTCGGGCGAGCACCGCGAAATACAAAACCAAGAACGCGGGGCTGTTGCCGAGGACGAGCGCGACGTGGTCGCCTTGACCGATGCCTTTTTGCTCGAGCGTCGCCGCCATCGCCTCGACTTGTCCATAGAACTGTCCGTAGCTGACCGTGTCTTCCCCAAACACGTAGGCCGCCTTGTTCGGATGCGCGGCCACCACGCCTTGTAGTGCCGTGACTAAGTTTGCCATGATAATCCCCCTTTGAAAATGAATAACTATTCACTTTTGAGCCGTAAAAAAGAGCACGGCAGCCGCGCTCTTTTTCAGTTATCTTCATTGTACATGAAACGCCTCAATAAGAAAACGCTTTCAATTCCATCGTCTGCAAATGATACAATCCGGTCCGGCTCTGTACGTGCACGAGCGCCTGTAACGTCTCATCGTCCATGAGCAAGTCGTCCATCAACTTATGGAGCGCCGACTGTTTCGCTTCCGTCGTCGCCGTGATGAAGAAAATCGCTTCGGCCCGAATACTCTCTCCCGCAATCGTCTGCATCGCAAACGGTTGATTGAGATGCAACAAGGTGATGCCGTCTTGTTTTGCGACGTGAAGCGGTACATCGACGACAGCGACCGGTACGGCGACATCGGTAACGCCCGACGGGATCGTCCGCTCTTGCTCCGTCACGACGCGCGCGAACGTGTCATTGACGATACCTCGACCTTCGAGTTCAAGTCCAATCGCTTGGACGGCGAGATCAAATGTCGGTTGCTCCGTCACCCACATCAAATTCGTGTCCATCCATTCAGTGATAAATCGATACATATCGTTTCCTCCCATTGGTTGACTCCATCTCACGAAAGCGCTTGCACTGATTATGATACGCCTCGCCGGAACGACACGCAACGGTCCAGACAACCTGTCACGAAAACGCCAAAAAGAAGGACCTCTGTAGGGAGGCCCTTCTGCATGAAAACCCGCTTCAGCTAATGAGATCGACGAGTTCTTCGAGCTCGACGTTGCCGAAGTAATGTTTGACGTCAAGCTGTGACAATTGTTCCCGAATCGCGACGCGTTCGAACCGCGTTCCGACGAGGGCTTGTTCGACGTCATGGATATCCCCGACACCGAAGAAGTCCCCATAGATTTTCGCTTCCGTGATTGTACCCTTGTTGACGTTCAAGCGGACGTCGATCGTACCAATCGGGAATCGACGTTTCGACTCGACATCAAACTTCGGCGATTTCCCGAAGTTCCAGTCCCAGTTCGCATAGCGCTCTTTCGAGATATCCTGAACGATTTCCCAGTCCTCATCGCGAAGCACGTAACGTTCTGGTTCCTGTCCGTCATAAATCGAATGGAGCAGCGCCTCGACAAAGTGCTCCATCGCCATCTCTTCTTCTAAGAACTCCGTGATGTTGGCGACACGGCTACGGACCGACTTGATGCCTTTTGAACGCATCTTCTCTTCCGAGACGTTGAGCGAGTTGACGACTTCCTCGATGTTCGAGTTGAACATGAGTGTTCCGTGGCTGAACATACGGCCGCGCGTCGTGAACTGGGCGTTCCCGCTGATTTTTCGTTCGCCGACTTGGATATCGTTACGTCCCGTCAACTCTGCCTCGACGCCGAGCTGCTTCAAGGCGTCGACAATCGGTTGCGTGAACTTCTTATAGTTGTTGAACGAGTTGCCGTCATCTTTTGTGATGAAGCTGAAGTTCAAGTTGCCCTCATCATGATAGACAGCACCGCCGCCTGACAAACGACGGACGACGTCGATCCCGTTCTCTTCGATATACTTCAAGTTAACTTCTTCTGATGTGTTCTGGTTCTTGCCGATGATGATCGACGGGCCGTTAATATAGAACAAGAAATAATCCTCATGCTCGACGTTCAAATGTTTGAGGATATACTCCTCGACCGCCAAGTTGAGTTTCGGGTCCCGGATATCCGGGTTGAAAATAAATTTCACAGTAGGTTCCTCCTAAGGATAATCGTTAATTGTATTATACGAGACGGCGGCCCGGCGCTACAACTTGTTTACTTCCATTCCCCGTTCATGACGCGCTTCAATGCGTTTGCGACGCCGTATTCGTCATGACGCTCTGTGACGTGGTGGCTAATGGCAATCAAGTCTTCGTGACTATTGCCCATCGCGATCGCTTTACCGGCCACCTCAAACATCGGGACATCGTTCAAGTTGTCCCCGATGACGACGACTTCCGATAAATCGACGCCGAAATGCTCGGCCAATTTTTTGACGCCGTGCCCTTTATCAGCCCCGTTCGCCATGACTTCGATATTGTCATTGCCTGAAGACGTGACGTAAACGCCTTCCACGCGCTCATCGATTTCCGTCCATAGTGAGGACATCTTCTCGAAATGACTCGAAAAGGCGATGAATTTATAGACGCGTCCGGCCTCATTCTTGATGAAATCCTCGATGTCTTCGACGAGACGGACGTCCTCGTTGACGTAATAACGTTTTTGGAAGAACTCATACATCTCGAGCGACCGCTCATCGCCGTTCTGCTTCAAGTTCTCCATCGTCGCATCGATCAAATCGAGTCGGCTCGCGACGAGGCCCGCCTCTGAATACATTTCATAGAAGACGTCCGAATATTTGTGGTCTTGATGCAACACCGACACGACTTCGAGCGCCTCTTCTGTCGTCAAATCGATTTCATGTAGCACTTCACCCGTTTCCGTCAGCACGCGACCGCCGTTCGAAGAGACGATCGGGCACGTGAGGCCCACCTCGTCGAGAATCTCTTTCGCGTTGAAGTAATTGCGTCCCGTCGCAATCGCAAAGCGAATCCCTTGTGCTTCTGCCGCACGGACGATTTCTGCCGTCTCGGGTGCAATTTTCGTGTGGTTGTGCAGGATCGTGCCATCCATATCGGATACGAACAATTTGTACGTTGTCATCAACATCCACTCCTCTTTTTCTGTTTCGCTTATAACTATAACAAAAAGAGAGGCCATCGGAATAATCCGACACCTCCCTTCACGAATCTTTACCCTTCTTCTGCGAGCGCTTTGATTTGTTCATGGACGCTCTTGATGCAGTCTGGCATGCCGATTCCGTCATAGGCGATGCCTGCGAGCAAGATGCCTGGATAGACGCGGCCCATCTCGGCGCGCAACGCGCGGACCCGATCGGAATGGAAGACGGCGTAAGGTGGCAACCCGTCCCGGAGCCGGCTGACGACCGTCTCGAGCGGTGCTGCTTTAATCGTCATCAAGCCGCCAAGGTCACGTAACGCCGTCGCGACAATCTCCTCATCGGACGCATCTACGATCTCATCGGCGCCCGGACGTCCGAGAAAGACGCGCAGGACGTGATACCCTTCCGGCACAGCATGCGGCCATTTTTGGTCGATGAACGTGCACGCCGTAATCGTCACATCCGCCTCCTGGCTCGTGACGAAGCCCGTCCCGACGAACGGCAGCTCGATATCGTCTTCTTTGAATACGAGCGAACACGTCGCCGTCGCGTGCGGTTTCATATCCGCGAGAAAATTACTGTCGACTTTCGGTAAGAACTGACGGATGAGCCGGGGCGGGACCGTCAAGATGAGGTGATCGGACTCGATATCGCCTCGATTCGTCAGCAGGCGATAGCCGCCTTCAATCTCCTCGACTTGTTCGACCGAACAGTTCAAGATGATTTCGGTGCGCTCTAGCCGCTCGGCAAGACGATCAGTGAGCGACTTCAATCCTCGTTTGAGTGAAGCGAACTGTCCAACTTTCTTGGCGCCGACTTCCGCGACCCGTTGTTCAGGGCGCAAGTGACGCATCCCTTCATACAAGTTCCCATGTTTCTTCTCGCCTTCGATAAACTGTGGGAACGTCGACAAGGCGCTCATCTGATCGATGTCTCCCGCGTAAATCCCGGAAAGAAGCGGTTCGATCAGCCGGTCGACGATCGGGTCCCCGACCCGTTCACGCAAGTACAAGCCAAGGGAGACGTCCGTTTCCGGTGCTTCGACGTCCGGTGGCGATAAGAGCATCGCCCGGAGTGCGGCATGTTCTTCGTCCGATAAGAGTGTCGTGTCCTTGAACGCATCGACGTCGAGCGGGATGCCCATGACCGTCTGTTTCGGAATCGGATGCAGCCCGTCATGATGGAGCACGTACGCTTGACCGACCCCGTTTCGGACGATTTCATCACCGAGACCGACGTCATGAATCAAATCCGTCATCGCTGTCTTGCGGAACACGTACGAGTCGGGCCCTCGTTCGACCGCAAATTCCCCCGTTTCAAACGTATCGATTTTTCCGCCTAACCGTCCGCTCGTCTCGACGAGCTTGATCGTGACGTCGTTCGGTAAATAGCGCTCGGCATAAAAAGCGGCGGTGAGACCTGTGATCCCACCACCGACAATCGTTACATTACGCATGATGTACAATCACGCTTTCCATGCGATCGGCGATGGCTTCAATGAAGCTCCGCTCCGCGTTTGGCATGTTAGGACGCGCGTAGTGAACGCCGAGGCGGTCACAGACGACTTTACATTCCACGTCGTTATCGAAGAGCACCTCGAGGTGATCCGCGACAAATCCGACCGGCGTGTAAACGAACGCTTCATAGCCATGCTTTTCATAAAGTTCAGCCGTCAAATCTTGGACATCCGGCCCGATCCACGGGTCAGGCGTGTTGCCTTCCGACTGCCAACCGACCTCATAGTTCGGTACGCCCGCCGCTTGGGCGATTTTGTCAGCCGTTTCTTTCAATTGATCCGGATACGGGTCGCCACCTGCCAAAATCTTCTCTGGCAGACTGTGCGCCGAGACGATCAAGCAAGCCTTCTCAGCCGGCACCGGCAAGTTCGCGAACGTCGTTTTGATGGCTTCCGCCCACCAATTGATGAATTTCGGCTCATCGTACCACGATTCGACCGAACGGATCTCGATGCCGTATTTCGCGGCTTCTTCATGCGCCCGTCCGTTGTACGACTTGACGCTGTATGACGAGTAGTGCGGGGCCAATACGACCGAGACCGCTTCTTTGATGCCGTCGTTCGCCATTTGCGCGACCGCGTCTTCTACGAACGGTTCGATGTGCTTGAGCCCGATATAGAGCTTGAAGTCGATTTCGCCCACGTGGCGCTCGTTCAAGATGTCACGGAGCGTCTCCGCTTGATCGATTGTGATTTTCGCGAGCGGCGACACGCCACCGATGGCCTCATAGCGCTCCGTCAAGTCTTGGAGTGCTTCCGGTGAAGGCTTGCGGCCATAACGAATGTGCGTATAGTAGCGCTCGATATCTTCAGGTTTGTACGGTGTCCCATAAGCCATTACGAGTAATCCGACGGTTTTCATAATGATTTGCCTCCCATTTTTTCACGTGAGTAGTCATGGATAAATGCTGTCAATTTGACGAGCACAGACGGATCGACTTCCGGGAACACCCCATGTCCCAAGTTGAAGACGTATCCAGGTTGTTTCATCCCCTCATCGAGGATTTCTTTCACTTTCGCTTCGATGATCGGCCACGGAGCCAGCAAGAATGACGGGTCAAGGTTACCTTGGACCGCTTTCGTGATGCCGCGGTCGCGCGCTTCTTGAATCGACAGACGCCAGTCGAGTCCGACGACGTCGAGCGGCTGGTCTTGCCACTCTTCAACGAGATGGCTCGCTCCAACACCGTGCATGATGAGCGGAATGTCGAGCTTGCGCAACTCGGTGAAGATCCGTTCTGTCGTTGGTTTAATATAACGAACATAATCTTTGCGGCTAAGCGTCCCGACCCATGAGTCGAACAACTGGAACGCTTGGATGCCAGCCTCCGCCTGCGCCGTCGCATACGTGATGACCATGTCGCCAAGCTTCTCCATAAGTGCGTTCCATACGTCCGGCTCAGCGTACATGAGCGCTTTCGTCCGATGGTAACTCTTCGATGGGCCGCCTTCAATCATATAACTCGCGAGTGTGAACGGTGCGCCCGAGAACCCGATGAGCGGGACTTCCAAACGTTCCCGAAGCAAACGGATCGTCTCGAACACGTACGAGATGTCGTCCGTGTTGAGCGGTTTTAAGCGTTCCACGTCTTCCATCGTCCGGTACGGGTTATCAATGACCGGACCGATGCCGCTCTTGATTTCCACATCCACGCCCATCGACGGGAGTGGCGTCATAATATCTTTATACAGAATGGCCGCGTCGACTCCTAGTTGTTTTACCGGGAGCTCTGTCACGTAGGCACACAATTCGGCATCATGCGTGATTTCGAATAATGTCCTCGTTTTTTTGATCTCACGATATTCTGGTTGGTAGCGTCCGGCTTGGCGCATGTACCAGACGGGCACATAGTCTGTCGCCTCTCCTTTAAACGCCTTCAAAATAGTATCGTTCATACGTCGCGTCATTCCCCTCTATAATTCTCCTACACTCTTCTTCTATAGGTATGTGAACTCAAAAACATTATACAGAAATTAATTAGAATAATGCTAATGTGAAGCATTTTCATTGTGTTTTCTTTGTGTCATTTCTTTGGCGGATACGTGCGGAATGCCGAATTGAGCTGACCACGAATCAAATCGTCACGCTGTTTCGTCGACAAACGCTTCTCGCGATCTTTAATGTCTTGAATCCGCCAGCCGTCTTCAAGCTTCGAGGCCACATCAATTAATCGTTCCACATCATGGAAAGAATATTTACGTGAACCGCCTTTTGTCCGTTCTGGAAAGACGAGCCCTTTTGACTCATAATAGCGGACTTGTCGCTCCGAAAGTCCCGTCAGTTCAGTAATGACGCCCATTCCAATTACTTTCTTCGACTTATAGTCCATCGCTCGTCCTCCTCCCTCACAAAAAAACTATGTCAGATAATCTGACAAATTGCAATCCAAGTCGAATTTTTCGTCTTACACTGAAAACAACTTTTGAATCACCAATCGAAAAAAAGGAGGAATCGCAACATGGAAGACATCTTATATTATATGGACACGCTGTTCGTACTCATCGCCGCTTTGCTCGTCCTGACGATGCAACTTGGATTTGGGTTGCTCGAGACGGGGACGCTCCGGGCTAAAAACGCCGGGCACGTCGCAGTCAAACAAATCATCAGCCTCTCTGTGGCGGCACTCGCCTTTTGGGCTGTCGGCTTCGGCCTCTCATTCGGGGACGGGACCCGCTGGTTCGGGACGGAAGGATTCTTCATGAACGGATCGTTCACGAGCCTCGATTGGGCCAACGTCTCAATCGACATCAAATTCTTGTTCCAGTTGTCATTCGTCGCCGTAGCGCTCGCCATCGCCTGGGGCGGGTTCGCAGAACGGGCTAAACTGTCTGCATACGTCTTGTTCGGCGTCTTCTTCGTCGCCATCCTGTATCCAATCGTCGCCCGCTCTGTATGGGCTGGTGGACTTCTCGGGACAATGGGCATGCAAGACTTCGCCGGTTCGGCTGTCGTCCACCTTCAAGGCGGAATGGCTGCCCTTATGGCCACCATCATCTTAAAACCACGTCGTAAAACGGAATCACTCGCCGGTCATAACCACGTCTTGACGGTCGTCGGTGGACTCGTGCTCTGGCTCTGCTGGTTCGGTTTCAATGCCGGATCGACGATGTCGGTCGCGGACGGCTTCTTCGGTTACGTCGCTCTTACGACGATGCTCGCCACGGCTGCCGGCGCTCTCGGCGCTCTCGCCGTCGTCATGATTCACAAGAAAACGGCCGACATCCCGACAATCGTCAACGGTGTCCTCGGGGCACTCGTCGCCATCACCGCTGCCTGCGCCTTCGTCGAACCTTGGGCCGCCATCGTCATCGGTGCCCTCGCTTCGATTGCCACGTACGGTACGAGCATCCTCATGGCGAAATATATTGACGATCCGCTCTGCGCCTTCTCGGTGCACGGTGTCGCGGGAATCATCGGGACGCTCGCGCTCGGATTCTTCGCCTCGCCTCGCTTGGTCGAGATCACAGGCATCGGTTCGGCCGGCCTCTTCTACGGCGGCGGCTTGACTCAACTCGGTGTGCAAGCACTCGGCGTCTTGATTGCGATGGTCATCGCCGGTGGCGGTAGCTACGCCTTCTTGAAACTCCTCGACGTCACGATCGGTCTTCGTGTCACGGAAGAACAAGAAGAAATCGGCCTCGACATCGCCGAGCACGGTGTATCCGCATACGGTGAAGTCGAGACAGAACCTGAAACTCCGGCACGTCTCCCGAAAATTCTCGGGTCGAGCGTATCGGTCATGTCACCAAAAAAATAACGACAACAGTCAGGGACACCCAATGCGGGTGTCCCTGTTTCATGTCAATCGACTCAAGTAGTATCGGACGACCAGGTACGCGAGTCCGAGACCGACGAGCGCGTCCCACGTCGCCCCAAACAAGAGCGAGGCAACGCCGAGGGCGAGCAGTTGCGCGAACAATAGCCGCGTCGCCCACCATTTATAGGCGACAAGCCGCTCGGTACGTGTGATTGGCAACCACGACGCCATCGACACGGTGTCGAGCCGTTTAAATAATGGCACGAGCTGGAGCGCCGTCAACCCGACGAAAAGCGGGACGACCAACCCGACATACCATCCACCCGAGAGCCACATGACAACGAGCGCGACGGCGGAAAGACGCAACACGAGATCGAGCGAATCGTTCGACCGCATGACCCGGAGCCCGTACACGTATCGGGCGGCATCGGCCCGTTTCAACACCGACCGCTCGAGCAGGCTCACGATGAACGACCGTTCCCGCACGTCTTCCCGCATCGCCGGCACATCGACGAACCAACTGACGACCCGGTTGAACTGGGCTTTGCTCTTTTCTTCGAGCGTGAGCCAGTCAAGCAGCGGGATGCGCCGATTCCGTCGCACGTGGAGCAGGACAAACGGGACGAGTGCGGGCACTGGCGTCAACAACGGCACACCGAACAATACGAGGAAGCCGCTGGCGAGTGCGCTCGGCAAGACGACGTATTTAATCCCCTCCAACTTGGCGAGACGACCCGCGGCTGAAATGAGTACACTCGTGGCGAGGATGGCTCCGACTTCGACCGACGTGAGCGCTTGCGTCCGGACGAGCAGCGGCAACACGACAAGCATGACGAGGATGGCGCGGACGGCGGCAAAGACGACATTGAACAGGCGGATGCCTGTCATGAACGCTTGAATCTCACCGAGACGCGGCAATAGGAAGACTTGATCCGCTTCTTGAATCAACGTTCGGGGACGATGGCCGAGCGGAAGGAGCAACCAAATCAGCGCCACAATCCATTCACTCGGAAAAGCCGGGTCCAAATCCGTCAAAAATTGGTTATACACGAACGCCCCGTAGATGAGCGTGAAATAAAGCGTGAATAACAAGCCACCGTTCGCGACGTAGCGGCTGTATTTCACGACGTCTTCCACCCAGACGCCAAATCGTTGTTTGAATACGTTCATCGTTTCCGCTCCTCGGCCTCAATCGCCTCGACATAGATGTCATCGAGCGTGGCGTCCGGACGCAGACCGTATGTCTCGCGCAGTTTCGCGGCCGTCCCGGTCGCGATGACCGCCCCTTGGTGCAAGAAGACGAAACGGTCGCAGTGGCGCTCGGCCGTCTCTAGAATGTGTGTCGACATTAAGATGGCGCAATCTTCCTTATACTCGTCAAACAATCGCAATAGTTGACGAATCGCGAGTGGATCGAGTCCGACGAACGGTTCATCGACGATGAGAAGCGGGGACTTCGTCACGAGCGCACAGAGAATCATCGCTTTTTGACGCATTCCTTTCGAAAAGACGGACGGGAACCAGTCCAGTTGCTTCTCCATCCGCATATCTCGTGCCAATCGCTCGGTCCGGTTCGTTAAATCTGCCGCATCAATGTCATACGCTTTTCCGATCAACGTCAAATGTTCACGTAACGTCAGCGTGTCATACAAAATAGGGGTCTCGGGTATATAGCTTATTTTCTTACGATAATTCTTTTCTGACGAGCTGAGTGTTTGACTATCGACTTCGACCGATCCTGAAATCGGATCAAGCAATCCTAAAATATGTTTGATTGTTGTCGATTTTCCGGCTCCGTTTAGCCCTATCAGCCCGACGAGCTCACCTTTTTTTACATCAAATGAAATATCGTGCAACACTTGTTTACCTATATAACCGCCATTCAAATGGTCGACGTGCAACATGAAAAATCCACCCCTCATTTTCAACTTTTTTTTGTGATATATGTTTTAAAAGCTGTCACATGGGAATAATCTGAACTGTAAGGCATTTTAAAACTTATTCATTACTTCCATTGTTCCATAAAATTGTTAGTGAGAACAATGGACAAAACAGAAAGGAGAATGTTTTTATGGGTTGGATTATCACTTTAATCGTCGGGGGTATTATCGGTTGGTTAGCAGGTCTTATTTTAGGTAAGGATGTACCAGGTGGCGTCATCGGGAACATCATTGCTGGTATCATCGGTGCTTGGCTCGGTGGCCTCATCTTCGGAGACTTCGGTCCTGCAGTTGGCGGCATCGCGATTATCCCAGCACTTCTCGGTGCGATTATCTTGATCTTGATCGTATCGTTCGTTATGAAATCAATGAACCGTAAACGTTAATCTACGGCTCACGTAAAAGGGACCCTCGCCGAGGGTCCCTTTTTTTGTCATGTCAAAATGAGATAGATGGCTTCATCCCGCTCGATGAACCGTTTCTCGCTCTGTAAGCGCAAGAACGTGAAAATCGACTCGAGCAACGTCCGGTCGTAGAGCCATTCGAGGCCGAGGTCCGTGTCGACTTTTTCATTCGGTTCGCCCAAGAGCGCGAGCAGGTCGTCGGGCCGCTTCTGTAAATCGATATCAATGCGATCGACCCGGCCGTCGACAAACCGGAGCTCCATCCCATCATAGCGCCAGACGTCGCCCCGTTCCATCGGTTCACCAATCTCGTCGACGACTGTCTGTTCCCGTTTGTTCATGAGCGCCTCAAGCGTCTCGATCGAATGACCGGTTTGCGCTTCGACCTCGATTTCAATCAATTCGGCCCTCTCGAGGTCGAATTGTCCGGCCACCGTCTCGTCCTGGTCCGGCAACAAGCCAAACGCCAGTTGCGCATCTTCCGTCAACGTCACGGCCTCGGTCTCGGTCACCGTTTCCCCATCGACGACGGCGACGGCTTTGACGTCGTAGCGGCCTGGCATGCGAACAATCTCAACTGCTTCGCCGGCCTCATCAATCCGTCCCTCCTGCACCCCGTCGATCCAAATATTTGTCAGCGGAACGTCTGCAGACGTCCGCAACGTCTTTGGCAACAACTCAATCCGATAATCCGCAAAGCCGAACCGCCCTTCGCCCGTATCGACGAGACGGAACAATCCATCCGTCTCCATGCCTTGTGCCCGGTCCGACCGGTCCTGCGCCACTTCCGAGATGGCCTCGCCGCGAATCGACTTTTCTTCATTCAACCACCCCATGAACCGGAGCGCCTCAGCTCGCGTGAGCGGTTCTGATTCATATTCGACATTCTCCTGGAAGAAGCTGACGTCTTCGGTCAACAAGGCGTCCTTGAAGCGAACGTGAATCTTGTCGTTGGCGGCAGCCGGTTTATATCCCCATTGATAGAAAACACCGACCGCGAGGCCGACACCGAGCGTCACGAGGAGCCCGAGGTAGATATTTCTTCGCCGCGACGGTTTCTTCGATCGTACATACGCCATCCGTTCCCTTCCTCTCTCTACTTGCTATTGGTTTCAGTGTAAGGGGCATCGTCTGTCCGGACAATCGTTCTTCCGCCCGAATTTCCATGTTATGATGAGATGGATTAGTCATTCATGAATGGAGGAGTCAGCATGCACACTGAGGACAACTGTATCTTTTGTAAAATCGTCAACAACGACATCCCGTCGTATAAGGTATACGAGGATGACGCCGTCGTCGCGTTCCTCGATATCTCTCAAGTCACGAAAGGGCATACGCTCGTCATTCCGAAACATCATGCCCGTAACATCTATGAATTGCCGGCCGACGTGGCCCGTGACGTCTTCCAAGCCGTCCCTGCCGTCGCGAACGCGATTCAGCGTGAAACAGGTGCGATCGGGATGAACGTGTTGTCTAACGCCGAAGCGATTGCCGGACAGACCGTCTATCACTTCCACATCCACCTCTTGCCGCGCTACGGCGAGGCGGACGGGTTTGGTGCCAAGTGGGAAACGCATCAAGACGCGTACTCATCTGACGACATGCAGGCGATCGCCGCCGGCATCAAAGCAAACCTGTAACGAACAAATGGACCGCCGCCTGTTGAGCGACCGGTCCATTTTTTGTCTTGCGCCTCATGACGAGTTGATTGAATCGAGATGGCGTTTCCGCTCCTCTTCGATTTGGGCACGCTCGACTTGTAATTTAATCGCCTGCTCGTATAACTGTTGCCGCGATTTGACAGATTCCGCTTGTTCGAATTCTTTTCTTAACAAATTTAGACGGGCGTCTATTTCAATCAGTCGCTTTTCAAGCAAAGTTTGTTTCCGCGTCTGTTCATTATGTTCCGACGCTTCATATCCCGCCTCGAGTGCTTCCATTATTGTCTGTGCCCAAGGGTCATCTCCCAGTCGCTTGGCCGCGTTATACAGGTCTAACATGTCATCAACCCAACGCTTTTGCATATTCACTGGAGGTCACCTTCCTTTACCTACAGTTTAAAATAAAATGATTTTTCGGTCAAAATTGAATGTTCTGAAAAATTTTATTTAAGATATAGGTTTTTAATCTCTCTTTTTTGGTAAAATAATATGAAAAGAATGTATTCTAGTATGAGTGTGCTCGAGGAGGGGAATGTATTGTCGAATCACAATCGTCGCGATTGGGTTGCTTTCGGCTTTGTCGTAGCGTTTCTAGGAGCTGTGACCGTGAAAAAACTCGCCCGTGGAACGGCGAATGACGCGGCGGCCAATCAACACCGAGCGTCTACAATCACTACGTTGAAAGAACAATTCCAAAAAGTCGCTAAAGATGCGTCGCAAGTTGCGGCGGCAGGTAAGTTACAAGGAAAAGAATTGACAGATCAAGTGAAAGCCGAAGTCGAACGCTATCAACAAGACATTCAGCCTTCAATCGAGCGGATCCAAGGAAACCTAAACGAGCTTTCGAACGTACAGTCAGATGCGACCGAAGCGAAAGCGGAAAAGGCCAACTGACCGGTCTGTCGTCATCGCCCGTCGTTTTAGTCACATTGTATCGGAAAGGATGGATCGACATGGAACACGAAAAAGAATTCACTGGCCCTGAGGCCATGCTCTATAGTCATAAAATCATTCAACTTAGTAAGGCACTGTGGAAGACGGTCGAGAAAGACTGGCAAAATTGGATTAAACCGTTCGACTTGAACATAAACGAGCACCATATTTTATGGATCGCTCACGCCCTCGGCGGCGCCTCGATCTCAGAGATCGCCAAATATGGGGTTATGCACGTATCGACGGCGTTCAACTTCTCGAAGAAGTTAGAAGACCGCGGTTTGCTCACGTTCTCGAAAAAGGAGACGGACAAACGAAATACGTACGTCCAATTGACGCCTGAAGGTGAGGCGCTCTTGCTCGAGACGATTCATGCGTTCGATCCGGAAGAGAACGGCGTCTTCCGCGCCTCGCTCCCGCTCCAAGAATTGTACGGGAAATTCCCGGACTTGACGGACATCACCGCAATCGTTCGCCGCTTGTATGGCGACAACTTCATGGACATCTTTGCAGAAACGTCGAAGATGATCACGGAAGAAGCCGGACGTCGCCCTGAGGACGACGAGATCAGTAAAGAAGCTTGACCTGCCGATACAGCGGTTCCGTGACGTCTAACGCCATCCCTTGGCGCACACACGCCGCGAGAATCGTCTCGGCCTCTAAATGAGGATGAAGCATCCCGACGAAATGAACGAGCAAAGGCTCCACGGACGACAGCCCGTAGCGCATTTGCTCGTTTTGTCGTTCTCGGATATCATCAAGCAACGCGAAAAACGCAACGACGTCTTGCCGTGTCAGATTCGCCTTGAGCACCTCATGTTCAAAGGGCCGCTCCGACCAATCGACCGCCCCGAGCAACAGTTCCATTTGAAACGATAATTGATTGATTTTCTCTTCTAACGACACGTTCTCCACCCCATCATTTCACATTCTCTTTCATCATTATACGACACGTTTCTGTGCTATGATACTACACAGGTAAGAGAACAGCTGTTATCATTAACAAAATGTGGTATAGTCGGATTTAGAAACTTATAGATTTATAGGGGTGGAATATATGTCAAACGGAATGACGAATGAACCGAACAAACAGAATAAGAAGTTTTCAACAGGCGCCCTCGTCGGCGCATCAGCGATTGCACTTCTCATCGGTGTCGGCGGCACGTACGCGGCGACAAGCGGCGGGTCTTCTGACAACTCTCCAGTTGTTTCATTTGAAGGCGGCGAAGTGACGCGCGGCGAAATCGCCGACATGAGCTACGACCGCATGGTCCCACAACTTGCGTTCCAAGAAACGATGAACGAATTGCTTGAAAAAGAGTACGGCGATAAAGTCGAGCAAGAAAAAGTCGACGAAGAGTTCAGCAAGACCGAAGAGCAGTTCAACTCGAAAGAAGAGTTTGAGCAAGCGATTCAACAAGCCGGCATGACGAATACGGACGAGTTCAAAGAAGCGCTCCGCGGTCAAATGCTCGTCGATGCTGCGAAATCAGAACTCGTCGAAGTCACAGACGAAGATATCGAAGCACAGTTCGCGAAAGAAAACGTCGAAGTCAAGGCGAGCCATATCCTTGTCGAGACAGAAGAAGAAGCACAAGCGATCATTAAAGAATTGAACGACGGCGGCGACTTCGCTGACATCGCGAAAGAAAAATCGACAGACACAGGTTCTGGTGAAAAAGGTGGCGACCTCGGTTACTTCTCAGCCGGCGCCATGGTCCCTGAATTTGAAGAGTACGCGTTCCAAGAAGACGTCGTTGGCAAAGTTTCTGAGCCGGTTCAGTCACAGTTCGGCTTCCACGTCATCAAAGTCATGGACCGTAAAGAAAAAGACCTTAAACTCGAAGACGAGAAAGATCGCATCCGTGAAGCATTGGCGACTGAAAAAGCCGCTTCTGTCGACGCGAATAAGATTTATGCCGAGTTGATCGAGAAATATAACGTCGATGTGAAAGATGCGAAAGCATCGACACAGTTCGATGCTGTGAAAGACGCTCTTAAAGCGGAAGAAGAAGCTCCGGCCGAGGAATCGACTGAGAAATAAGCAACAAGTGAGTGGCACCGTCACTCACTAACTGAGTAAAAAAGAGGCCCCCTGCCGCGATTTGTTTGCGCCAGGGGACCTCTTTTCATGCATATGGTCAGTGATTCAACTAACAACTAAGAATGATTATCTTGGATTTGATGTTTTCCTGTTCTGTTCGTCATTGGTCAAATCTATATAAAACCCTAAAATAGAAACATATTTTATAATGACCGTTCCACCCGTCTGCGTATAAAATTCACGCTCGTAGTTTTGCCAAAAGTAGGCGTCTCTCTCACTATAACTTTTGAATGTTAGCTCTCCATACTCTTCGCTATAATAAGTTATTTCGTGTGCTGGATACATGTGATACTTCCTCTGTAAGAAACTATCTTCTTTAGTTAAGTCTATATATGTTTGAAGAAGAAAAACAATAAGCAGCAAAGCGATCACTTTTCTAAAAATCGACATTCATTTTTGCCCCAATCTTAAATGCTTCATTCCTATTAACCAAACCAAGCCTGTGAGAAATTCACTGAAAAAAATTCGTTTCATAGTACTTACCAGAATAGAACAGGAATGCTAATCATCTTCAATTGAATTTGAATCATAAACTTTAACTATTCCGAAGTTATGGTGCTTCTTACAGTTTAGGTTTATAAAATGCCCGGTTATCGAGCGCCATGACCCGTTCTGTGAACGTCCCTGGCTCGACGCCTTCGAACGCCTTATCGAACATGTTCATCCGGGCATCGATGTTGTCGATAAAGAAGAGCATCTCGGCTTCCGGGAGCTGCGGCGCGTTCGCCGACCCCCACTCCGGTTTCCCGTGATGGCTGAGGACGAGGTGTTGAAGCAACGTCACGACTTCACGGTCGGTGCCGAGCTCGCGTGCCATGACTTCAATCTCTGATGCCATAAGCGACAAGTGCCCAAGCAGTTTGCCTTCGAGCGTATATTCCGGTGTGATTGCGTCCGACAACTCGATTACTTTCGCCAAGTCGTGGAGCACGACGCCTGCAACGAGCAAGTCCCGATTCAATTGCGGATACAGGTCGCACATCGTGTCAGCCAGCTTCAGCATCGACAGGACGTGGAACGCAAGCCCTGAATAGACCGCATGGTGATGGCGCACCGCTGCCGGATACGTGAAGTAAGCTTCCTCGTTCCGGTCGACGAGCGCCGTCACGAGTTGTTTCATCCCTACGTGCTCCATCGCCTCGATATAGCCGCGAATCCCCGTCTCGAGTTCTGACTTCGGCACTGGGGCCGAGCGCACGTATGGCGCGATGTCCGTCTCACCTTCGATGATGGAGATTTGTTTCAACTTCAACTGGGTCCGGCCACGGTAGTCCATCACTTCCCCGGAAGCATGGACAATCTTTTTCGTCGCATATTTGTCCGTATCGGCACTGTCCCATACTTTCGTCTCAATCTCCCCGCTCTCATCGCATAGGATGAGCGTCAAATATGGTTTGCCGTTGCCGGCGAGTCCACGATACGATTGTTTAATCATCACATATTGGTTCAACGTGTCGCCCACTTTGAGCTGACCGATTTTAGTAGTCGTCAAAAAAAGCACCTCTCTTCTTGTCAGTACCTACATCTTAACGAAAGTTCAGGTCAGATGCCAACTTTCTAAGAAAAGCGGGAATACTTGAGAGAGAAGCATATTGGGGGAATGGAAGATGAATTGGAATTGGTATACACGACCAGAAGAAATTGTACATGTCGACAATCACTATGAGGAAGCGTACACGTATTGGCTCGAACAATTGACGACGGCGAAAGTGACAAAAATCATCGTCGAACGCGATTATATGTACGGATCGCTCACGCTCGATTATGAACAGTTGGAACGCGAACCACAAAAAATCGGGCACTATTTCGTGACCCGGGACTTTTTATGGACAATCGGGTTTGATGAGCTGTATTGCGAGACGGTGGCCGCGAAGCAGTATGACTCGCCAATCGAGGCGTTCTATGACCTGCTCTCTGAAAAAATGGACTATTATTTTCATGGCATCGATGAGTATGAAGAACGCTTGATGATGACCCAGCGTGAGATGAGCGGCCAAGTCCCGCCTGAATTTATGAATGAGATTTTCGGACTCCGCAACGAGATTGAACGATGGTCCGACACCGTCGTCCCATATCGTGAATTGCTCATGGCCGGACGTGAGGCGTTCCTCGATGTCGACTTAGATGAATTGAAAGCCTATCGCCTTGCCACGTATCGGGTCGACCGGCTCTTGACGCTGATTGAACATTACCAAGAGGATGTCATCGCGTTAACCGACCTCGCCTCGACGCTGTCGAACTTTCGCGGCAACGAGATTATGAAGGCGTTGACCGTCTTCACGGCTTTGACGACACCAGTCGTCGCCTTCGGTGCCATCTGGGGAATGAACTTCAAAGCGATGCCTGAACTGAAGTGGCCGCTCGGTTATCTGTTCGCCTGGATGATGATCATGCTCTTCACAGGCTTGGTCTATGCGTGGTTGAAACGGAAGAATTGGATTGGCTCGCTCTTACAGTTCCCGAATCAAGTCCACAATCAAAAACGTCTAGAAAAACAACGGAAAAAGAGAAAACAGTAAAAAAACGAACAAAAGTTCGGTATACTGAAAGGAGCAGCTGCCATAGAAAGGTGATGTACATGGAACGATTGATTATCCACGTTGATATGGACGCGTTTTACGCCTCGGTCGAACAGCGGGACCGTCCTGATTTACGTGATAAGCCTGTCATCGTCGGTGGCGCCCCCCACAGCCGTGGTGTGGTCGCCACCTGTTCGTATGAGGCGAGAAAATACGGGGTGCACAGCGCCATGTCGTCACGGCGTGCGTTTGCGCTCTGTCCTCAGGCGACATTCGTCAAACCGCGCTTTCACGTTTATCGGCACGTCAGCCAACAAGTGATGGCGATTTTCAAGTCTATCACGCCGCTCGTCGAACCGCTCTCGCTCGACGAGGCCTATTTGGATGTGACCGAGAACACACTCATGAGCACGTCCGGCCCTTATATCGCGCGCTATATCCTCGGGGAAATCAAACGCCGGACGGGACTGACGGCCTCGGCCGGAGTCGCCCCGTCGAAGTTCGTGGCCAAGATCGCCTCAGGATTCAACAAACCGAACGGACTGACTGTCGTCGAAGCAGCCGATGTCGAGTCGTTCCTCGCCCCGCTCCCGATCACGACGATGCACGGGGTCGGTAAAGTGACGGCCCAAACACTGTTCAAGCACGGCTACCATACGATTGCCGATTTACAGCGTGCGCAACCTGAACAACTGAAGGCCATTTTCGGATTCGACCGTGGGAGCCAACTATATGAACTCGCGTCCGGTCGTGATAACCGTCCCGTCGTCCCGACGCGGGAACGAAAATCGATTGGCTCCGAGACGACGTTCGCGTTTGACCTCGATGACCCGGAGGAAGTATACGAACGGGTCGTCCCGGAAATCGAAGACGTGCTCCATCAACTCGACCGACGCGAACTCAGTTGCCAGACGGTGACGATTAAAATCAAGACGAGCGAGTTCCAGGCCAGGAGCCACCAAATCAAACTGAACCATCCGACGCACGACCACGACGAGATTAAACGGCTCGCCCGCCGCCTGTTCGACGAGATGGCGATCACTGAACCGGTCCGCTTAATCGGGATGACGGTGTCCGATTTGATCCCCCGGACTGAGACGGCGCGCCAGCTCACGTTCGAGGAGCTGACAAAACCTTCGCTTGAAGAATGAATGACCATTCAGTACAATGAAAGAAAAGGGGGCAGACGGATGGAACAGTATACAATCACGGCATTCGAGAACGACGGCACAATCGTCTTGAACGATTCCTTTACCGCGGCAAGCGATGACGAGGCGAAAGCGAAAGGGCTCGCGATGCTCGAGGAAGCCGGGCACCTCCATAAAGGGGCCCGCATCGCACGTCGCGGCCAACTGATCTACTTCGAGCGCTGTAAACTGCCAGGAAAACTGAAAGGCACGGCCTCATAACAGAAGCGCCTCGGGAATCCCGAGGCGCTTGTTCATTCACTATATTTGGCTTCCCACTCGCTGCGCCACTCCATGTAATCGGGATGCAGCTCTTCCGCCGTCTTCCCATCGAGTGAATAGCTCGCTCCGGTAAGCGGCTCGGCCGAATCCGGATATGACGTCCCGCCGATGATCTCGCCGTCCACCATCATCACAAAGACGTTCGCCTGACCAAGTGGATGGTTGCGGACGATAAAACGCTCTTTCCGAATATCACGTCCGATATAGTCATCCGGCGGCGTCGTCTGCACCTCCCACGTACTGCGCGTCGGCAACTCAAGCAAATCCGCCTTCTCAAAGCTTAACGTTCGATCCCCTTCATAAGAGACGACGTCATAGCCTTGCTCCTCTAAGTACGCCTTGGCCACTTTGGCGTCCGCCCCGAGCGTCGGTGCCGGTTGATCGCTCTCATTCGAGCAGGCCGCAAGCAAGAACACAGCCAAAATCATCCCAACTCGTTTCCACATTGTCTCTCCACCTCACCGTTTAGCATTTTTTTACATATTCGGCAGATTGACCAACATGTCCTTCAAAATGGGAAGAGGAGTAAAATCGTGAAGATGGCGATGACTGCCGTCACTACTTGCAACGGCAAGCCGACTTTGACAAAATCGAAGAAACGGTAGCCGCCGATGCCGAACACCATCGCATTCGTCGGCGAACCGAACGGGGTCATGAACGCGAGCGAGGCTGCAATCGCGACGGCGACGACGAATGGGACCGGACTCACTTGAAGTGCCGCGGCGAGTGATACGGCGAGCGGTGCGAACAAGACGGCCGTCGCCGTATTCGAGATGATTTGACTGAGCGCCATCGTCGCGAGGAAGATGGCGACGAGCACCCAGACCGGTCCGGCTTGACCGAACGAGTCGCTGATCCACGTGACGAGCCAGGCCATAATCCCGGCATTGTCGAGTGCTTGACCGACGGGAATCATCGCGGCAATCAATAACAACGATGACCACTGAATCGAGTCATAGGCGACATCCATATGCCGCACGGCTCCGGTGAGCACCATGGCCAGTGCTGCGAGCCATACCGCCACGGTCGGGTCGACCCACTCGAAGACGAGGAGCGTGACCATCATGAGCATGATGAGACCCGCTGCCAGCTGATGACGCTCGGACACGGCCCGGTTCGCGACATCGGTCACCCGCTCATTGGCGAGCAACAGGGACGTCTCGTCCCCAGCTCGTTCTAAGTCACCCCACTCCCCTTGCGCGACGAGCATATCTCCGCGCTCGAGCGGAACGTCTTTCAATCGTGTGATGGCAATCTCTTCGTTCGGACGGATGACTTGAAGCACATTCAACCGATATTCGTTGCGCAAGTGACTATCCGATAAACAACGACCGACGAGCGGGCTATCCGTTGGGATGGTGAAGACGGCTACGCCGGCCGCTTTCCCGTAGACGGCCTTCAAGTCGACGTGTTCCACCGTCACCCCTTCCCTTCCGGCAATTCGCCGGACATCCGCCTCTGCTCCGCTGACATACACTTGACCTTCAGTGAGACGCGTATCCGCACGCGCTGTGACAAAGCGGTGCGTCATGCCTTTTTGTTGTTCACCGACGACGATTAGACCGTCTCGTGACCAATTGACGTCGCGGAGCGTCCGCCCGATTAAAGGGTGCCCTTTCGAAAGGGATAAGGCGAATAGGCTCACATGCGGCACCGCCAAGCGTGGCATCGTCGCGGTGCGCACATCGCTCGTACCGAGCAATCGATTGCCGATGACGTAGAAATAGAACAGCCCGACGACTGCCATGACGAGCCCAATCGGTAAGAGCGCGAAAAAACCGAGCGTGCCAGCGGACGTGTTCCGTAACGTCTCAGCCGCCACCAGGTTCGGCGGCGTCCCGATCAGCGTCATCGTTCCGCCGATACTCGAGAAGAACGCGAGCGGCATCAACAGTTTGGCAGGACTCGTCCTCATCTGTCTCGACATGGCGAGTACGACCGGAATCAATAAGGCGACCGTCCCTGTATTCGACATGAGACTCGACAACAAGGTCACCGTGACCATCAAAACGAGAAAAAGACGCACCTCACTCCCTTTTGCGAACGGGATAAGCGCAGCACCTAACCGTTCGGCCAACCCTGTGTGAAATAGGCCGGCCCCCACAATGAACAGTCCGGCGATCATGAGCACGACCGAATTCGAAAAACCGGCCATCGCTTCGACCGGTGTCAGTTGATTTGTCAAAACGAGCAAGAGGAGACCAATGAGCGCGACCAAGTCGGCTCGGAGCCAGCCTCCAATAAACCCGATAATCATGATCGTTAAAATCACCAAGGTGACCATCACGTCCACCCTTCCTTGTGAAAGTTTCTACAAGCTTACTATACCACGCATCATGTAAGCGTTATCATAAGGTGGGTGACAATCTTGGCAACAAAAAAACGGATGGCTCGATTGCCATCCGCATCACTTCTTATTGAACTTCGTGATCATTGACCATCGGAGCGTAAAGCTCTTCAAGTGGCTTCATGATAATTTTCGTCACTTCTGTGACGAGTTGATGCATGCGTTGCTCTTCTTGCATGAGCTCCATGATCAATTCGTTCTGTTGAACGCCCATCATTTTCGTTTGCGCGTCCATCATCTCTTGTTCAGAGATTTCTTCGCCTTGCATCTGCTTCTGTTGAAGGGTCATTTGGATGTCACGGAAGTCAGCGAATAACTGGTTCGCTTCTGCATCCGCATTGACACGGTCGTATAGTGAAGAGAGATTTGTGAACTCCTCAGAATCGCGAAGTGCTTTTTCCAATTGGTAAGCATGATCGTACAAGTTTGTTTGTGACATGTGACGTCCTCCTAAATACTATTAGGGCGTGCCTCTTAAATGATGGCAATCAACCCTTGAATCAACCCAATCATACCACCTAACAAGGCGCCAAGCCATGTTATTGCCCGGAACTCTCGTTTCGAGATCGAGAGAACAATCTCTTCGAGGTACGATGTATCGAGCGAGCTCACCTGCTCTTGCACGATTTGGTCGATTTTGAGGCGGTCCATGATCGTCTCCATTTGATCCGTGAAGCGCGTAATGACGAGTCGTACTCCAGCCGGGACGAGCTCGTCGACGACGCGGTCTTCAATGTCCCGTGTGTACGAGTGGACCGTTCGATCGAGCAACTCCCCGACCGGCAAGCGCGAGACGACTTCCGTCGTCACACCGTCAATCAACCGTTCCTCTAGACGGTCGTCAAGCAACGTATCGACCGACCGTTCGCTGAACCGTTCGAACTCACGTGTAATCATTTCCGCCATACCCGATCGCGTCGAGCCGCCGCGGAGGATATTGATAATCTCCGGTCGAATCATCTCGACAAAATTCAAGTTCTGGACGAAACCGGCGATGAATCCAAGCCGACGCTGGACGAACGAGTCGACCATGTGTCGAAGTTGGGCCTCACCCTCGACGGAATAGAAATACTCCTCCGACTTGACGAGCAAGGTATCGACAATCTCCGGAATGATGCCCCGGACGCGGTCCATGCCGTCTTCACCGAGAATCTCATACAGTTTACGCGACTTCACATCTGCGAGGACGAGCCGGAGCTCTTGGCGGAGCTTCGTGTCCGCTTCTGCCAAGACACGAGTCTCGGCATCCGGATAAAGTGGTTCGATGAGCGATCGAATCGTCTGATCCGAGCGCAGCATCGTCCGCACCTCACCTTGGACGTAATACGTGATGTGGCCACCGACCTGTTCATCGAGCAGGCGCTTACGCATCCCTTCCGGGGTCAACAAGTGTTTGACGACGGTCTTACCGAGGCTCGTCGCCAACTCATCGCGCCGTTTCGGGATCAAGCCTGGCGTGAACGGGACGCGCATGTTCCCAATATATTTAGGGTGATGGGGCCGGAATAACATTTTGATGGCGAGGAAGTTGGTCACTCCCCCGATTGTCGCACCGATGGCGATCATAATGAATACTTTGACTAGACTCTCCAAACTGTCTGCCTCCGATCTGAAATATGATACATTTATTGAAGAGGTGATTGTGTTGACTACGTTTGAACGAATTAAATCGATTTTCCCGATGGCTGTCCATCGGTCCGAAGAAGCGTCCAGTGACGTTCGCTGGTATCAAGCCCAGGACGGCACGGTCTTCGGTCTCCCTAAACTGGAGCTGACGGAGCGTGAGCGACAGCTGCTTGAATGGTTCGCCACCCCACTCCTGACAAGACTCGACCCACGACAAGCCAAATGGCAGGACCGTCTACTCACCGATGCGTACCGGTTCGACCGGCCGTTCCGTCTCATGTCGCTCGTCCTGCATTATCAAGACCCTGAGGCACTCGAACAATTTTTAGACGTGTTAGCTGACTTTATGCCTGAAGCAGAGATTGTTCTCATGACCCGGTCTCACGTTGAAATCATTGAGACCGATCAGTTCGTCGAGCTGACCGAGTTCGAAGACGTCTTGCGGGCGATCGCGAGCGATTGTTACGTCGAGGCGCATGTCGTCTATAGCGCACGTCCGCTCGGTGACCTTGCGCCACTTTATCACCAGCATCAGGCGCTACTCCCACTCGCCAAGCTCTCTACTAAAGCTTACCCTGCTAGTCAATTATTATACCATTATTTACTACAACGCCATGAGACTTTTGATGTACGTCCCCGTCTGACGGCCCCTGTCGTCGCGTCACTCGATAAGACGACGATCGATTTATTGGAGGCGTTGTTCGCCAACTCGTTGAACGTATCGCACACGGCCAAGGCGTTATTCATGCATCGAAATACGCTCAACTATCGGCTCGATCGGCTCTACGAAGCGACCGGTTATGACGCTAGGCAGTTCTACGATGCCAGTCTGCTCCAATTGATTGTCACGTTGCACAAATCTGAGTAATCGTTTTTGTGCAACGTGTACATATTCGATGCAAGCGGTTTCATCGTATAATCAGTCTTGTAAGCGCTATTATACAAGAACAGATTCCCAGGAGGCTAACGACATGGCAGAAATTCAATTAAATCACATTGATAAAATATACGACGGTGGTGACTCGAAGGCAGTCAGCGATTTCAACTTGCACATCAAGGACCGCGAATTCATCGTCTTCGTCGGACCTTCAGGTTGTGGTAAATCGACGACGCTCCGTATGATCGCAGGACTCGAAGAAATCTCGAGCGGCGACTTCATCATCGACGGCAAGCGCATGAACGACGTCGCACCGAAAGACCGCGACATCGCCATGGTCTTCCAAAACTACGCACTTTACCCGCACATGAGTGTCTATGACAACATGGCGTTCGGTTTGAAACTTCGCAAGTTCCCGAAAGATGAAATCGACCGTCGCGTCCAAGATGCGGCCCGTATCCTCGGACTTGAAGAATACCTTCAACGTAAACCGAAAGCACTCTCTGGTGGTCAGCGTCAACGTGTCGCCATCGGCCGTGCCATTGTTCGTGATGCCAAAGTGTTCTTGATGGATGAGCCGCTCTCAAACTTGGATGCCAAGCTTCGCGTTCAAATGCGTAAAGAAATCATCCAGTTGCACAACCGTCTCGACACGACGACGATTTACGTTACCCATGACCAAACGGAAGCGATGACACTCGCGACTCGGATCGTCATCATGAAAGACGGAATCATCCAACAAGTCGGTTCGCCAAAAGAAGTATACGAAAACCCAGACAACATCTTCGTAGCCGGCTTCATCGGATCACCTTCGATGAACTTCTTCCGCGGTAAATTGGCTGATGGGAAGTTCCTCGTCGGCGGCGAAGAAATCAACGTCCCTGAAGGCAAAATGAAAGGTCTTCGTGACCGCGGTTACGTCGGCAAAGAACTCGTGCTCGGAATCCGTCCAGAATCGATTCACGATGAGCCAATCTACATCGACTCGCCAACGACGCACACGTTCCGCACGCACATCGACGTTGCCGAGCTCATGGGCGCTGAGTCGTACTTGTACGCTGAACTCGGTGGCCACCAGTTCACGGCACGGATCGATGGACGTTCGAACATCCACA
This sequence comes from Exiguobacterium sp. s56, assembly GCF_018618255.1. Classification (NCBI taxonomy): domain Bacteria; kingdom Bacillati; phylum Bacillota; class Bacilli; order Caryophanales; genus Exiguobacterium; species Exiguobacterium sp. s56. Next base: position 107,970 of record NZ_JACSLR010000007.1, read on the forward strand.
TGGGTGACGATGTCACACTCGCACTCGATATGACGAAAGCTCACTTCTTCGACACGGAGACAGAACTCGTCATCCGTTAAGCACTACGATATGTTGAAGTGAACCGTATACATACGGTTCACTTCTTTTTTATTTCATACTATTCCATAGGCGTTTACACTGCGTGAATTATTCCTTTATAGTCTTTATAAGGACTCTGATTTGCTTAGAAAGGAAACCATTTATGAATTATTTAAAAGATCGAGATGTGCTATTGGTGACAATTCACCAAAAAGAAAAAGTTATCAAACCTCTCCTTGAGGACGCATTCGGATGCAACGTACACGTGAGTCCGCTCGACACTGATCAATTCGGAACATTCACACGGGAAATCAGTCGAAAACAATCTCAATTTGATACAGCAAGAAAAAAAGCGACTAGGGGTCTGGAACTGACCAATCATCATGTTGGGGTAGCGAGCGAAGGCACATTCGGATTCCATCCTCTCGCGCCCATTCCTTGGAATACTGAACTGGTATTACTGCAAGATGACGAATTAGAGCTTGAATTACATGGTTATTATGAAGGACTCGACACAAACTTCAGTCATACAATAGTTCAAGATTACCCTTCTGCACTGCAGTTTGTTAATAAAGTTGGTTTTCCAGATCATCATGTGATTCTCCGATCAGATGATGAACATTCATCCATTATGCTAAAAGACATCACCAGTGAATCGCTATTAAAAGAAGCTTTTACATACTGTTTTAATAAGTCAACGAATCGACAGGTCTTTATCGAGACAGACATGCGGGCGTATGCCAACCCAACTCGAATGAAAAATATTGAGAGCGCGACGAGGCAACTCATTGAACAGGCAAACTCACTCTGCCCATCCTGTGGCACACCGGGCTTCCGTATCGTCCGCAAAGTACCTGGTCAATTATGCGAGCAATGTCATACTCCCACAAAACAAATAATGCAACATGTTTATGCCTGCTCGACTTGTAAGTATCAACAAACCGAATATCTTGGAGATTTATACACATCTCCAAGATATTGTGATGTGTGTAATCCCTAATAAAAAAAGCAGCCTGCTATCTCCCCATAAGGAGAAATCATGGCTGCTTTTTTGGTTAACGAATCGCGTAGCGACGTTCAAGCCGATGCTGTCCTGCTTGGATGAGCGTCGATAAAATCCAATAGATCGACGCCGAGAATAAGAGAAGCGGCATGACGAGATACGTCGTCGCTGCGATTTGGTCCGAGACGTATGTCAACTCCTGCACCGCGATGACCGAACCGAGTGACGTCGATTTGATGATATCGATGACCGAGTTGGACACCGGTGGGATTGCACGCGATAGCGCCTGTGGGAAGATGATATCCTTGAAGCGCTTCGCACGCGGGATCCCAAGGGCGACGCTCGCCTCGACTTGCCCGCGATCGACCGAATTGATGGCCGCGCGGAACGCTTCCGAGATATAGGCCGCAAAGTGAAGGCCTAACCCGAAAATGAGCGCCTGCATCCCGCTCAACTGGACGAAACCGGTCAGACCGACGTACAGGATGAGAAGTTGCAAGAGGAGCGGTGTGCCCCGGAAGAACGAGATATACGTACGAGTGAACAAACGAACGACTTTGACAGGGCTGCTGTGTAAGACAGCGATGATCAGACCGAGCACCAAGGCGAGGAGAATCGACAGGATACTGGCGATCAACGTCAATTGTACGGCTTCGATATAGGCCGAACGGTTCTCGATGACGGTCGTGATCAGTTCACTCATTGACTGATGTCCTCACCGAAGTACTTCTCACCGATCTCAGCCATCGTGCCGTCTTCTTGCATCTCAGCTAACGCGTCGTCCAACTTGTCGAGCACGTCTGAGTCTTGACGTGTCATGTAGCCCGCTTCACTCTTATTGAAGACGTCTCCGACCGCTTTCACGTCGTAACCTGTCTTCTCAAGCTCCGTCAAGATGAAGAGACGGTCGTTGAGTGCCGCATCGAGACGTCCGACTTGAAGGTCTTGGAGCACTTGGTTCGCGCCTTTGTAGAACTTCACTTCAGCACCGGCTTCTTCAGCGAGCTGAGCGTAAACTGAACCTTGTGTCGAGCCGACGACTTTGCCGTCGAGGTCATCGATGCCTTGAATGTCTTCGTTGTCCGAAGCGACGATGACTTGCGCACCTGATACCGCGTACGGAGTTGAGAACGCGTATTTCTCTTCACGTTCTGGCGTGATACTCATTTGGTTGGCAATCATGTCGATGCGTTCTGCGTCGAGGGCCGGTACGAGTCCTTTGAAGTCCATCGGCTCGTATTCGACCGTGTAACCGGCACGCTCGGCCGCTTCGTTCAATACGTCGATGTCATACCCTGTGATTTCACCTTTGTCTTTGTACGTGAATGGCGGGTACGTCGCTTCTGTCCCGACTGTGATGACGGCTTCTTCTGAGCCGCTGTCTGTCTCTGTCCCGCAAGCCGCGAGCACCCCGAACGATGCTCCGATTGCAAGTACTGCTGTTAATGATTTTTTCATGGTAATTTCCGCCTTCCTGATAATCCGTATATGATTACATGGTTATGAACAATACACTCATCATACTGAGGGGGGCATATCTTGTCAAACAAAAGACACCACCCTCGTCAGGGCGGTGTCGTCGATTAATCGATTGCTTTCGCTTGCTTCATAACATCACGTTCAATCGCTTCCCGTTTCACTGTCGTTTTCTCCGCGCTATCGGCGTGGACACTGAAATAGAATTTGATTTTCGGTTCGGTCCCAGACGGACGCAGGCAGAACCATGAGCCGTCCTCGAAGATGAATTTGAGTACGTTCGACGATGGCAACTCGATCGCTTCCGTCTCGCCTTGCTGCAAGTTTTTCGCGACTTGTTGCTTGTAATCCTCGAAGCGGACGACTTCGTAGCCGCCGACTTCTTGTGGCGGATTGGCGCGGAACGCCTCCATCATTCGACCGATTTGTTCGAGACCGGCCTTCCCTTTCAACGTCATCGATTGGAGCGACTCCTCGTAGAAGCCATACTTCTCATAGACGGCTTGGAGGGCATCGTACAACGTGCGCCCGTGCTGTTTATGGAAAGCCGCCATCTCGGCGCCGAGTAAGCACGCCTGGACGGCATCTTTGTCACGGCAGAAGTCTCCAATCAAATAACCGTAGCTCTCTTCGTAACCGAATAAGAACTGGTACTGGCCCGACTCTTCATACTGCTTGATTTTCTCGCCGATGAATTTGAAACCGGTGAGCGTGTTCTCGAGGTGGACCCCATACGCCTTGGCGATGGCCGCCCCGAGTTCTGATGTGACGATCGTCTTCGCGACGAAGCCGTTCGTCGGAAGCGTCCCCGTCTCCACTTTTTGAGACAAAATGTAATCCATGAGAAGCGCCCCGGTCTGGTTCCCCGTCAAGACGAACCATTCGCCATTGCGGTCACGGACCGTGAAGCCGACACGGTCGGCGTCTGGGTCCGTCGCCATGAGCAAGTCGGCCCCGACGCGGTCGCCGTACTGCATCGCGAGCTCGAAGGCAGCTCGTTCTTCCGGGTTCGGATAACTGACCGTCGGGAATGCCCCGTCCGGCTCAGCCTGTTCGTCGACGATGGTGACGTGTTCGAACCCATATGCTTTCAATCCTTCCATGACCGGGCGACGTCCCGTCCCATGAAGTGGTGAATAGACGATTTTGAGCGGATCGCCTTGGACGTCCGTATGAATCCGAATCGATTGGAGAGCTTCCATGTATGCCGCATCGACCGACGCATCGACCGTGACGAGTGTGCCCTCGGACCGAAGCGGTGCCTCATCTTTAACGTCAATCTTCAATTCATCTTCGATGGCATTGACGTACGAGACGAGCTCATCGGCTTCGGCCGGTGGCAATTGTCCACCGTCGGCGCCATACACTTTGAAGCCGTTATATTCCGGCGGGTTGTGGCTCGCCGTGATGACGATGCCGCCGAAGGCGTTCAAATGACGGACGGCGAATGACAACTCTGGCGTCGCCCGCAAACTCGGGAACAAGTATGTCTTAATCCCGTTCGAAGCGAGTGTGCGTGCCGCCTCGAGCGCAAACTCTGGCGAGAAGTGACGCGAGTCGTGGGCGATGACGACGCCGTGACGTTTCGCTTCTTCCCCTGACGCGGCGATAAAATCGGCAAAGCCTTGCGATGCCTTGCGAATCGTATAGATGTTCATCCGGTTTGCCCCTGGACCGATTTCACCGCGCATACCGCCCGTCCCGAATTCGAGCGTCTTATAGAAGGCATCCTCGAGTGATGTCTCGTCTTGCTCGAGCACCTCGAGTTCGGCGCGCAAATGCGGCTCGAGCGCCTCGTGTTGTTTCCATCGGTCATATGTCTGTTGCCATGTCATGGTCAGTTCCCCTTTCGACATTCAAAAATTCAATCGAAGTACTCGCCAATTTGTTCCATCTTGTATACGATGGGAGTAACGAAACTTCGAGGTGATACTATGTTTCCAACTATGCGTGCCCAAGAATTGAAACACATCGTCCATACGGACTCGATCCGCTTCATTGATTGCCGCTATTCATTAAACGACGCCTCATACGGAAAGTATGCGTATCGACAAGGACATCTGCCTAACGCCGTCTTCCTTGATTTGATGGAAGACTTGTCCGGACCGTTGTCCGAGCACGGCGGACGCCATCCGCTGCCGTCTAAACAGGCATGGACCGAAACGCTCCGCCGCATCGGGATTCAACGCGATGACTTGGTCATCATCTACGACGACGGCTTCCCGTTCGCCGCTCGTGCGTGGTGGTTATTCAAGTGGGCCGGCCATGAGCGCGTCATCGTGCTCGAAGGCGGCATCCAATCCGGCATCACTTACTGCGGGGAGACGACGACAGACGTCCCGTCCTATCCCGTTTCCGACTATACACCCGTCTTCCAAGACGAGATGATCGCGACGATTGAAGACGTGCGCGCCGCCACCGTCACTGGTGGGTTATACGATTCAAGAACGGCCGACCGTTACGACGGCAGCCATGAACCGATTGACCGCAAGCCCGGGCATATCCCGAACGCCGTGCTCTGTCCCTATACCGAGGCCGTCACCGACTTAGGGACGCTTCAAGACTTCCACGATTTGAAAGAGCATTACGCCGACGTCCTCGATGTCCCGAATCCCATCTTTTATTGCGGGAGCGGGGTCACCGCCTGCGTCAACATTTTGGCGCTACACGCCCTCGGTAAAGACGATGTGCGTCTGTACCCCGGCTCTTACTCTGATTGGATTAGTTATCCAGAAAACAAGGTCCACCCGTAACGGGTGGATCGCTTTTTTTATTTGACGCTCGTCGGTTTAATGTTCCAAACGGCGTTCGCATATTCTGTGATCGTCCGATCACTCGAGAAGATACCCGATTTGGCCGTATTGACGATCGAACTCTCGGCCCAGCGTGCCTTGTCGGCGAATACTTCATCGACACGACGCTGTGCCTGCATGTATGACGCGAAATCTTTCAAGACGAGGAAGTCGTCATTATAGACGAGAAGCGAATCGAAAATCGCTTGGAATTGGTATTCTCCAACCTTGTCGAATGTCCCGTTGACGAGTCCGTCGACGACGTTGCGCACGTCCGTGTTCGCATGATAGATGTCGGCCGCATGGTAACCGCCGAACTTCTTATAGTTCATGACTTCTTGCGGTGTCAATCCGAAGATGAAGATGTGGTCGTCGCCGACCGCGTCGCGAATCTCGATATTGGCGCCGTCGAGCGTCCCGATTGTGAGCGCCCCGTTCATCATGAACTTCATGTTGCCGGTACCTGACGCCTCGTAGCTCGCTGTCGAGATTTGCTCACTCAAGTCCGAACCTGGGAAGATGCGCTCGGCCATCGAGACGCGATAGTTCTCAAGAAAAACGATTTTGATGAAGCGGCTCGCCCGTTTGTCATTGTTGATCATCGACGCAAGGGCGTTGATATAGCGAATGACTTCTTTGGCATAATAATACCCTGGTGCCGCCTTCGCCCCGAAGATGAACGTACGTGGGACCATCGTGAACGTCGGATCGGCTTGAATCTTTTGATAGAGCGCGTGAATGTGCATCGCGTTCATCAATTGACGTTTATAGGCGTGCAGTCGCTTGACTTGGACATCGAAAATCGAGTCCGGGTCGACGGCGATGCCCGTCTCGGCTTGGATATAACTTGCCAAATCCAGTTTGTTCTGTTGTTTCACGTTCATGACCTGTTCTTGGAAGCTCGCATCTTTCGAGACACCCATCAACTTCTCGAGATCGTTCGGATGTTCAATCCATGATGGACCAATTGCATCCGTAATCAAATTCGAGAGGCGTGGATTCGACTTGAGGAGCCAGCGTCGATGCGTGATGCCGTTCGTCTTGTTGTTGAACCGGAGCGGGAACATCTCGTACAAATGACGCATTTCGCGTTGCTTCAAGATGTCCGTATGAATCCGGGCCACCCCGTTCGTCGAGTGCGAACCGACGACGGCAAGGTTTGCCATGTTGATGTGTTCGTTCGATACGATTGCAATCTCGCCCATATGTGGCTCGAGATGCGGATAGTTGACGAGGACGTCTTTACAGAAACGGCGATTGATTTCCGTGATGATTTGATAAATGCGTGGCAATAACCGTTCATACATCTCGACCGGCCACTTCTCGAGCGCCTCGGCGAGGAGTGTGTGGTTCGTGAACGACATGACGCTCTTCGTCACACGCCACGCTTCGTCCCAGCCGTAACCATGATCGTCCATCAAGATCCGCATGAGTTCAGGAATGGCCACGACCGGATGCGTGTCGTTAATATGGACCGCATAATGGTCGCCTAAGTGCTTCAAGGATTTATTATGACGTAAATAAGACGCGATCATCGACTGGACGCCCGCCGAGACGAAGAAGTATTGCTGCTTCAAACGAAGCACTTTTCCTTCGTACGTCGTGTCGTCCGGATACAGGAATTCAGAAATGGTCGCAATCGACTGCTTATACTTCAACAAATCTTTATACGACCCTTTCGTCCGTTCCATATACTCCTCATCATCAAACGGCGACTCGGCGCTCCAAAGTCGGAGCGTGTTGACGACGTCGTTTTTGTACCCGATGATTGGCATATCGTAAGGGACGGCCCTTACGACTTCGTCCGGATGGTGGACGACCCGGAGCCGGTCACCGATTTGACGCATCTCAATCCAGCCGCCGAAATTGACGTCGATGGCGCGATCCGCTCGGCGTGTTTCCCACATGTTCCCGTCACGAAGCCAGTTGTCTGGCAACTCGACTTGATAGCCGTCGACGATTTTTTGTTTGAACAAGCCGTAACGGTAGCGAATTCCGTTCCCGTGTCCTGGGAGACTAAGCGCTGCGAGCGAGTCAAGGAAGCAGGCGGCTAGGCGGCCGAGACCGCCGTTACCGAGACCTGGTTCCGGCTCATATTCGGTAATATCGGTGAAATTGAATCCGAGCTCATCGAGTCCCTCTTGCACGACTTCGAGGACGTCCATACTGAGTAAATTGTTGTATAGAAAACGACCGAGCAAAAATTCAAGTGAGAAATAAATGACTTGTTTACTTTGTTTTTCTTCATGCTTGTCGCGGGTGTTGATCCATTTCGGAATTGCCTGCTCGCGCACCATCGTGGCCAACGTTTGATACACTTCCTGCTCGGTCCCTTCATCAAACGACTTCCCGTTTAATGCGACAAATCTCTCTTGGAATGAAGTGACGAAGCTCTGTTTGTCTGTAAACATATGTGTGTAAAACTCCTTCCGGTCATGCAAATAGGTGATACAACTCACGGTATTGCTTCGCAGATTGTTTCCAACTAAAGTCCGCGGTCATCGCTTGGTGGACGAGCGCGTTCCACGTGTTGTCCTCGTAGAAGACGCGAATCGATTTCTCGATCGTCGCGAGCATCTCGTGGGCGTTATAGTTCAAGAAACCAAAACCTGTGCCTTCTTGTGTGTATTCGTTATACGGTTTGACCGTATCGCGCAGTCCGCCCGTCTCTCGTACGATTGGGAGCGTCCCGTAACGCATTGAGATGAGCTGGCTGAGACCGCACGGTTCGAAGCGGGACGGCATGAGGAATGCGTCCGATCCGGCATAAATCAAGTGTGCGAGTTCGATATCGAAACCGATATACGACCCGACCTTGCCAGGGTGCGACGCCGTCATGTGATGGACGATGCCTTCATATTCCGGTTGACCCGACCCGAGGAACACGAACTGACAGTCCAAGTTCCCGAGCTCTTCACTCACCGCTTCAATCAAATCGAGGCCTTTTTGTTCCACGAGTCGACTGACGAAACCGATCAACATGATATCGTCACGCACCTCGAGGCCGAACCGTTCTTGAAGCTCACGCTTGTTGACAAGCTTCCCTTCTTTGACCGTATCGAGGTTGTACGTCTGGGCGATGCGCTTGTCCGTGCTCGGATCATTCGTCGCCAAATCGAGGCCGTTCAAGATGCCTCGGACGTCGACAGACCGGTAACGGAGTGTCGCATCGAGCCCTTCTCCGTAATACGGTTCCATGATCTCATCGCGATACGACGGGCTGACCGTCGTGATTTGGTCAGAGTGGACGAGACCCGCCTTCATGTAGTTGACGAGACCGTTATGTTGAATCCCTTCCGCCGTGAAGTGTTCCGGACCGAACTGTAACAGCTCGCCGAGGACCGCTTCCGGGAAGATGCCTTGATATTGCAGGTTATGGATGGTAAAGACGGTACGAATGCGTTGATACGCCTCGATATGTTGATAATGGATCCGCAAGAAGGCTGGGACGACACCGGTCTGCCAATCATGACAGTGGAGCACGTCAGGCACGTCTTCCGCTTCGAGCTTGCCAATCATCTCGAGAACGGCACGAGAGAAGAATGCGAAGCGCTCGGCATCATCGTAATGGCCATAGAGCACGCCTTCTCGTTTGAAGTAATATTCGTTGTCGATGAAGTAATACGTGATTCCATCGCGTTCAAGCTTGAGGACGGCACCGAACTGCTTGCGCCAGCCGACCGGAACGATCAGATCGAACATGTACTCCATCTCATCTACGTATTCTTGAGCGATCGTGCCATATTTCGGCATGATGACACTCACTTCTTCACCAAGGCTAGACACCGCTTGAGGGAGCGAGCCGATGACATCGGCAAGCCCCCCCGTTTTCATGAACGGTGCTGCTTCTGAAGCGACATACCATATTTTCATAATATCCCCCTTACACCGTTGTCCGTTTTCCGATTACGATCGGCTCATCGACCGTACCACGAATGACTTGTCCTCGTTTGACGACCACTTCTTTATCTAAAATGGCGTTCTCGACGACAGCACCTTCTTCGATGATCGATTTGGATAGAATGATTGAATTTTTGACGCGGGCGTGTTCGCTGACGACGACACCGCGGAAGAGAATACTGTTTTGGACTTCGCCGCTGATTTTACACCCGTTCGCGACGAGCGCCTCATTCACTTTCGACCCGTTCAAATAGCGCGTCGGCGGCTCATGTTTAATCTTCGTATAGATGTGCGGGAAGTCGTAAATGATTCCCTCATGACGAAGTAAGCGCATACTCTCATTATAGTATGAAAGCACAGAGTGAATCACCTGCATTTTGCCAGTATAGTGATACCCGTGAACGTGGAGACGGTGAAGCTGCGGACGGATGACACCGTCGAGCAAGTCATACTCGCCTCTTGACGTCGCTTCATCGACGAGACGAAGGAACAGGTTTTTCGACATGACGATCGTCTCCGTATACGTATACTCATCGCTCGGGCTGTATCCGCGCTCACCGATGCCGACGACGCGATCGTTCTCGCCGAGACGGATCGGGCGGCAATAGCCACACTTCTGTTCATGGCCTGTATAGGCGAGCGTGATGTCCGCCCCCATCGATTTGTGATGCTCGAGCATGTCTTGGAAATCGATTGTCGTCAACACGTTCGAACCTGTGATGACCACATACGGTTGCTTGCTACGCACAAAATGTTCGCGGTGCATCGAGAAGTTGGCCAAATCGCCGAGATAGGCTTCTCCGTCAGGTTTGAGTGCCGGCGGGAAGATGTGCAGGCCGCCTTGTGAGCGGTCCAAATCCCATTCTTTCCCTGATCCCAAGTGGTCCATGAGTGAGCGGTATTTATCAAGTGTGAAAATACCAACTTGGTTGATGCCTTGAGTGATCATGTTCGTCAATGTAAAGTCAATTAGGCGATAACGCCCTGAGAACGGGACAGCCGCTAAATTGCGGTGCCCCGTGAATTCAGGAAATAAACCCTCTTCAGTTCCTAAGTTGATGATTCCTAACAAATCATTCGTCAACAGTAACGCCTCCTTGCGTCGGTCTTTTTTTAAATCAAACACGTTGTTTGAAGACTGTGCCGCTCTCGATATTTTCATGTGGTTCAATGACAACGATCTCACCACCCGGCTCGCCAACTGTCGCCCCGTCTTGAATGACGGCACAGCTCGCGACGATCGCTCGATGAATCGTTACATCTTTTCCAATCCGTGCTCCCGGCATGATGACCGAGTCTTTGACGAGCGAGCCTTCACCGACACGTACATCGTAGAACAAGACCGAATGTTGGACCTCGCCTTCGATTTGGCAGCCTTCGTTAATGACCGACTGTTCGACACACGCATCTTTCCCGATGAATTGCGGTGTTTGGTTCGGGTTGACCGAATAGATTTTCCAGTTCGGATCGTAAAGGTCGAACGGTGGATCTTCTTCGAGCAAGTCCATGTTGGCTTCCCAAAGCGATTGAATCGTTCCAACGTCTTTCCAGTAGCCTTTGAATTTATAAGCGAACACGTCTAAGCCGTCGAGAAGCGTGTTCGGAATGATGTTTTTCCCGAAGTCGAAACTTGATGTCTCGTCTTCCGCGTCTTGAATCAAATGCTCCCGAAGTACTTTCCAGTTGAAGATGTAAATCCCCATCGAGGCCAAGTTGCTCTTCGGCTTCTCTGGCTTCTCGTCGAACTCATTGATGCGAAGATCGTCGCTCGTATTCAAAATCCCAAAGCGTGGCGCCTCGTCCCATGGAACTTCCATGACTGAGATTGTGACATCGGCTTGTTTCTCTTTATGGAAATCGAGCATCTTCTCATAGTCCATCTTGTAAATGTGGTCCCCCGATAGGATCAACACGTACTCCGGATCGTAGTCGTCGATATAGCTCAAGTTCCGATAAATCGCATTGGCCGTACCTTCGTACCAGTTTTTTCCCGACTGAGCTTGGTATGGTGGTAAGATGGCCAAGCCTCCATTGCGGCGGTCCAAATCCCAGGCTGACCCGATGCCTAGGTAACGGTTCAATTCCAGTGGTTCATATTGTGTTAACACGCCCACCGTCGTGATTCCCGAATTGGTACAGTTCGATAATGGAAAATCGATGATCCGGTACTTCCCTCCAAAGTTGACAGCAGGTTTTGCCGTCTTCCGTGTGAGAGGCCCGAGTCGTTTCCCTTCTCCTCCTGCGAGGAGCATCGCAACCATTTCTTGCTTCATAGTACAGCCTCCTAAATTCATAATATAAACATCTATTACCCTCTTTCTCTACTTCCTAATGTATTCCTGCCCAAATTATTATATGATAACGTTTACATTTTGAATTTTTTTGAAAGATTGACGATATAATGTATGAAGAGAGAGGTGAGACGATGCGAGCGTGGATTGGGACACTATTTTTTGCTGGACTGTTAGCCGTCGGCGGGACGATCAGCGGAGCGTTAAAAGAAGAAATTGAGCAAGCGAAACAGATTATGACGTGGGGTGAAAAGACGGTCAACGCTACCCCGCTCGCGTCGAAACATGCCGTCACGTTGACGTACAAAGGCGGGACGGAACGGCTCTATTTGAACGGTCGACGCGATGACGTCTCTGTCGCGCGCTTTCCGGCCCACCTCCGTGAAGCCATCATGACCATCGAAGACCGCAAGTTTAACGCCCATCCGGGATATGACCTCGGTGGTATCGCTCGGGCTTTCATCAATAACGCCAATGAATCCTCGCGCCAAGGCGGCAGCACCATCACCCAACAGCTCGCCCGGAACGTCTATTTGACGCACGAGCGGACATATGAGCGCAAAGTGAAGGAATTATTGCTCGCCCGGGCGCTTGAAAAACAATATAGTAAAAAAGAAATTATGACAGCATACAGCAATGTCATCTTCTTCGGACATAACGTTTACGGGATTCAAGCAGCAGCCGAGACGTATTTCGCCCGCCCGCTCGAAGATTTGAACTGGAATCAAATCGCTTTCCTGTTAACCATCCCGAACAATCCATCTTTATATGATCCGCTCGATCCGTCAGAATCGTTCTATGAGCGCAAAGATCGAATCCTCACCCAGCTCCGTGATGCCGGCGTCATATCGAGACAAGCGTATGAAACGCATCATGGGGTGAAGCTGACGGCGACGTACCGTCAACACGTCGTCCGTTATCCCGATTATATGGATACGGTCATGAAAGAGGCGATTCGACTCGTCCGCTCACGTTATGATCTCGATGAAGAAGCAGCCAGAGACTACTTGGCGACCAATCAAGCGACAATCGAGACGCATCTGTCCGTCGCCCGGCAACAACAGGCGAAACAAGTCATGACAAAACTGCCGAACGGTTTGAACGGCGGCTACGCCGAGCTGACGCCGAACGGACGCATCATCGCCCTCGTCGATTCAGAGATGACCCAATCGGGTGAATTCAATCGGGCCACGCAAGCGTTCCGCCAACCTGGGTCAGCCATCAAACCTGTCCTCGTGTTCGCGCCCTATATAGAAGAGACCGGAGCGAAACTCGATACCATCCTCGACGGTCGGCCAGTCTGTTACGGGACGTATTGTCCGACGAACAGCGGAAATCGTATCCTCGGTGATGTATCGTTCCGCGATACGGTCGCGTATTCCTACAACACGCCGGCGCTCGCCGCCTTCACCGCGATCGATCAAGAGGCAGCGTATACGACGGCGGACATGATGTTCAGCCAGTGGGACGCTAAGAGCGATAACAGTCTCGCCAGCGCACTCGGCGGTTTGACCCAAGGCGTGTCGCCCAAAGAGCTTGCCGCCGCCTATACCCCGTTTCTCAACCAAGGCGTGTACGTGTCCGGCCAGACGATTAAACAGATTCGCTTCGAGTCGGGCGCAGCTACGATCACGCCAAGCATGACGAAGCAAGCTGTCTGGTCGAAAGCGACCGTCGCGACGATGCGGGAGGCGTTGTCCGCTGTCACCACTTACGGGACGGGACGTTACGCCAACCAAATCAAAGGGCCTTATATCGGCGGGAAGACCGGTACGACGAACTCGCATAAAGACATGTGGTACGTCGGTTTGACCGATGAGTCAATCACGGCCATCTGGCTCGGCGCCGACACGCCGCGGCCGTTCCCGGAGCTCGCCAACCGGGCCTATCCTGCTATCGTTTGGACGGAAGCACATCGCTAAAAAGCCAGGGACATCGTTGTCCCTGGCTTTTTATGGTCGTCGATACGTCTGGCACGTGTAGTCCCCCCATGCCTCGAACAGTTCATGTTGTTGAATCAGTTTCCATGGATTGAACAGCGTCTGCCCGTTCTTGTTGAAGAAGAGTCCGGCGCCGATGCAGTATGTCGCGTGTTGGACACGCCCTGCCTCATCAACGAACGTGAGCACATCCCCTCGTTCGGTCAGTTCCGACTCGGTTCTCATGTAACCAGCCTGACCGAGCGTCTGGAGGAATGTGCCAGGATGGACCCATTGCGTCGCCATCCACTCCGCACCTGTCACCGCGAACAGCGTGGCCGCGAGGCAATTGCTGCCTGACGTGACCGGGAAGGTGTTAGCAAGGCGTCGCACATGGTCAGGGCAAGTATCGGGAATAGAACTCGCCGTCCACTCGTCCCAAGCTTTGGCGTACTCGAACGTCAGTTGACGACGCATCTCGTCTGGCATCACCTGAAAGGCTGACTGATGTAAGATGAGATACGGCACATCGTCTACCGTCACAATCGAAGTCGCCAACGAATCGATTTCCATGTCAGTCGCCGGGAAAACGAGCCCCCGTCCGACCGTGACTTGATAGGCAAGCAACTCGCGTCTCACTTCTGGCAATAATGTCGCGACCCACCCCGGCGGCGCATGCAAGACGACAACAGCCTCGCGGTCGATGGTCCAATACGTATAGGCGTTGGCCATGCGGATGTCCCGATAAGACGGATGCACGTCGAATTCTGCCCGTGGGATCATCAAGACATTCGCATCCGCACCGAGTCGCGTCACGAGTCTCGCATCCGCCATGAATAAGTCCATCGGTGGCACCATCGAACCCATCCATGCCTGGACGACTTCTTCGGTCGGAATGAGGGGAATCGTCGCATTCACCGTCATAGGATGATGTCCCCGACCGAGTTAAACAAGCGTAGCATCGCCCAAGCGAGGCCGCTCAACAGGATGGCCCACATCATCGCTTGAATCAAGAGCAGACCGATTGCCCGAAACGTCGACATCAACTGACTGACTTGCCATATGTAATAGAACAAATAGAGGACGAATGTGCCGAGCAATACCGCGATGACGGCAAGGAGCGAGTTCAGGAACAAGAAGCTGATTCCCGACCCGACCAGAAAAATCGTCGCCCCTGGCTTGAGACGATGGAGCGAGCTGCCGTTCGTCTCACGCGCGAAGAAGGCGAATCCGAGTTGATTGAACGTGTCGGCCACGAGCTTGAAGGCGCTGAACAGCATGAAGTAAATGGTAAAGAACACGACGAGCACGAGCACTTTTGACTCCTGTACGGACAACAGGGCGATAATCTCGCTGTAGACACCGACACGGGTCAGCCATTGAATCACATACTCGCTCGTGGCGATCGCAAGCGACATCGAGAACAGAATAATCCCAATCAACGGGGCATAGCTTAACAAGTACACGTTTGTTTTCATATCGGCTCCAATTTCACAAGAATTTCTCATATTCAGTGCAAATCTATTATCAAGTATATTATAATATTCGTAGTCACGGAGAACAAAAGGGGGATTTTCAGATGGGTTTGTTACTAATGGTCGGAATCAGCGTCGTCTTCCTCGCAGCTATCTTTACAGCTGGATACAACAGAAAACCTGAAGGTAATCAATAAGAGCCGAGATTCTCACGAATCCGGCTCTTTTTTTATTTCAACCCAGCATA
This sequence comes from Exiguobacterium sp. s56, assembly GCF_018618255.1. Taxonomy (NCBI): domain Bacteria; kingdom Bacillati; phylum Bacillota; class Bacilli; order Caryophanales; genus Exiguobacterium; species Exiguobacterium sp. s56. The sequence goes on from NZ_JACSLR010000007.1 coordinate 123,133, forward strand.
TCCTTGTTGGCGGAGCGCCTCATAGACGATAATCGCCGCCGTGTTCGAGACGTTGAGCGATCGCACGAGGTTCGATTGCGGCAAGCGGATGCAACGGTCGAGGTTATTCTCGATTACTTCCATCGGCAACCCTTTCGTCTCGCGACCGAAGACGAAGAAATAGTCTTTGTCGACCGCAGACACGTCGAGGTCACTCGGGTACTGTTCCCCGTACTTGGTAATGTAGAAGAACTCTCCGTCCGGGTGCTTGGCCCACAGTTCGTCAAGCGAATCGTGATACCGCACGTCGACGAACTGCCAATAATCGAGCCCGGCTCGTTTGAGCATTTTATCGTCTGTCGAAAAACCTAACGGACGAATCAAATGAAGCACCGAATTCGTCGCGGCACATGTGCGCGAGACGTTACCTGTATTCGCCGGGATTTCTGGTTGGAACATTACTACATGGATTGCCATAATCTACTCCTCACTTCACTTGTTCGAGATCAAGTAATCGTTGTTTTTGATGAATACCGCCACCGAAACCGGTCAGTTGTCCTCCGCTACCGACGACCCGATGGCACGGGAAAATGACGGGCAACGGATTCCGGTTCAGTGCCTGGCCGACCGCACGAACCGCTTTTGGTCGTCCGATTTGTTCGGCGATTTGTTTGTACGTCCGCGTCTCTCCGAACGGGATTGTTAAGAGCGCGTCCCATACTTCTTGCTGAAAGACGGTCCCGTTCATCTCGATCCACTCGCGGTCAGACGGTTGAAGCCCGTCTTGTTCGACACGTTCAATCAGTTCGGTCAGCCAAGCTGGTGCCGAACCATCATCCGCTTCCGTCTCCGCAAAGTCTAACGCACATAGCTTTCCATTGGCGTTCAATTCATAGCCTAACGTTCCCCATTTAGATGACACGGTCTTCATGACTCCACTCCTCTCGGAATAATCGAATCTCTTCATGTACGAGCTCCGACGTCTCCGTCGACTCAATCTGTTGATAAATCGTCTCGGCTTCGGCTCCGAGAATCGCCCCGATCGCCCAGACCGCTGTCGCCCGCATGTCTTCGCGCTCATCTTGTTGGATGAAGTCTTCGAGCACCGGCACGGCCGATGGTTCCCGATAATGGGCCAACGCTAGAATCGCATTTCGCTGAATCGGCTTTTTGCCGCGCCATGCGCCAGACAGATGGCCGAACTTCGCTTTGAACTCCCGATTGCTCAAGTTCAGTAACGGGACGAGCAACGGTTTGACGATTTCCGCTTCAGGAAGCAGTTCCTCATGATGGCGCCAATCCTTCTTCCGATTATACGGACAGACTTGTTGGCACGTGTCGCAACCGTAAAGCCGTCCACCGAGCTTCGAGCGGAACTCGCGTGGCATGAGCGTCTTCATTTGCGTCAAATAGGCGATACAACGTTTTGCGTCGAGCACACCCGGTTCGATAAGCGCCGTCGTCGGACATGCCGTCATGCATTTCGTACATTCTCCGCACCCGTCCTCAATCATCTCATCCGGTGGTAAGTATGTGTCCAGGATCATCTCGCCTAGATAGAGGTACGACCCCTTCTCGGGCGAAATGATGGAACAGTTCTTGCCGCTGAAGCCGATTCCGGCCCGTTCGGCCACCGCCCGATCGACAAGCTCTCCCGTATCGACCATCGAGCGTGTCCGGACGCCCGGGACGAGCTGTTCAATATACGCCTGCAATCGTTCGAGTCTCGAGCCAACAGCGCGATGGTAGTCGAGCCCCCACGATGCCCGGGCGAACAAACCGCGGCGCTCATCGGCCACACTACGCGGCGCGTCCTTCAATTTGCTCGGATACAAGATGGCGATTGCAATAATCGACTGCGCTTCTTCAAGTAACAGCGTCGGTGTCGTCCGTTTGTCCAAATCAGGCTCCTCGAACCCCGAAGCGAATCCCTTTTCTTGTTGCTTCACGAGACGTTGCTTCATGACGATGAACGGGTCGGCCGTCGTCACTTTCAATTCGTCAATCCCAATCGTCGTCGCGTACGTCACAATCTTCTGTTTAAGTGTTTCCGGGCTCATCCCGTTCATCGAATCACCTCTTTCATGCCTATTTTCGCATACAAAAAATCTCCCCGCCAGTCGGCAGAGAGATGATGAAGCGGGTGAAGAGAATCGAACTCTCGTCATCAGCTTGGAAGGCTGAGGTTTTACCATTAAACTACACCCGCATGGTTCATATGAGTCGGCTGTAAAAGCGACTACAATCAATATACATCTATACCTTTCGGAAGTCAACACTTTTAAAGAAATTTCTTTGATGGCTTATCAAGTCTATATATTTATTGTATGAATACATCTAATTCCCTTATTTATCTTCTTTAAATCATATCTCAATATAAGATAGCTGTGGCGATATAAAAATATCCTGCCGACAAAGTCGGCAGGAATGTGCGTCACAACGATGACGTTTTCGGTTCCCGAAGCAAGTGCTTAATATCGCTGAACGTGACGAACGTCTTGTTCTGAGCATCGTACAGTTTGTAGCGTAGCGACTTCAAACTCGACCATAGACCAATCGTCGTCGCTTTTTGGAGCGGCGGCGTCGACGTATGGGCTTGTTCAAGGTTGTAGTTCGGTACACGCGGGCTCAAGTGATGAACATGGTGGAAACCGATATTCCCGGTTACCCACTGCAACACTTTCGGCAACTCGTAATACGAGCTTCCTTCGATCGCAGCCTTCACGTAGTCCCACTCGCTCTCGTCCTCGAAATACGAGTCTTCGAACGTATGCTGTACGTAGAACAACCAGATTCCAAGGACACCGGCTGTGAACATCGTCGTGCCTTGAACAATCAAGAACGCTTTCCAACCGACAATCGCGATGACGAGCGCATAGAGAACGACGAGCGACAAGTTAATGAGGTATGTGTTATTCCGTTCTTTTTTACGCGCATCTTTCCGATTGAAACGGCTTGTGACAAGAATCAAGAACAACGGCCCGAGACCGAACATGACGAGCGGGTTACGGTATAGACGATATTGCAATCGAGTCCATCTCGATGCCTCGACGTATTCTTCAATCGTCATGACCCAAATGTCACCGACGCCACGTTTGTCCAAGTTACCACTCGAAGCATGGTGAATCGAATGCTCTCGTTTCCATTTCTCATATGGGAACAACGTTAGAATCCCCATAATCGTCCCGACGATAGCGTTCGCTTTTTTATTCTTGAAAAACGAACCGTGCGTACAGTCGTGGAAAATGATGAACATCCGGACAACAAAACCAGCTGCGACGATGGCGAGTGGAATGGTCAAGAAGACCGAGATTTGGAGCGCCTGATAGGCAAGAATCCAGGCGGCAAGAAACGGCAAGATTGTGTTGATCATCTGCCGGACGCTCTTCTTCACATCGGCCTTTTCAAACGGCGAGACATGCTTTCGGAGCTGGGCGATTTTTTCTTTACTCATGTACAACTTCCTCCTCAATTGCAAATAGCGATGACGACAACAAAAATGAAATATGAAACCAAATACAGTATGAGATTGACGAGCAACGTGACCGTCATTAGAATTTATTCATCATAAAATATTATTACCAGGTAATTATATCACATCACAGATGGAAAAACGTTCATTCAAAATGAGTTATCAAATCATTTTTTTGTTTCTTTTATCTATTTTTCCATATTAATCCCTTATATGGGATTAATGGTATTTGAAGTATGTTAAAATCCAACTATGTACAGATAGGAGGCAATGATATTGTTCAAAAAACTGAAACAGGTATTTACCCCGAAGTGACTCATCATCACGACTAGCGTCCTCATCTTGCTCATTCCAGTCTTTTGGATCAGCTACACGTTTTATAAAAACTTAAGTCAAGGTGTCGAGAATGAGAATCTTGATGACAAATACGCAAAGCGCGTCAAAGAACTACAAATCGAAGTATCCAAGGAAGACCCATTAGACCGCAGAGGCAACTCCACCGCAAAGACTCGCGTTGAACTAGAGGTCTCTTTCAATGAAGAGAAACCAAATCGAACTGAATTGATCAAAAGCATGCACTTGATGACACATCAAAAAATATCAGCTCGTGCTAAATGGGGGGCGATTCCGATGACACCACAGAATATTCAACAATCGGCTGAATACTTGAATCTTCTAAAATCAAAATTCAAGATCGAAGATGACATATACGCCGAATTGAACATCATGCTCGAAAATTGGTCACAAGGCGACTCCTCCAAAGCCGACACGGAGCAAGATCGTTTGTTGCATTTCCTCCAAGCGAATAGAGGATTCTCAAACGGATTGGCGACTGAGAACGAAGAGGAACTCTTTATCCTGAACAATTTTGGACCCGATTACTTACATACTTTGGACGAAGCGACGTACACGTCATATGAAGAATCATCTCCGTGATGGTTCTTTTTTTCATTAATCCTAAAAAGCTCTAACCGAGGTTAGAGCTTACCAAATCTTTGCTCAAGATTTTCTTCCGTTTCTGGTGATAGCAACCAGTTGAACCAACGTCCATGCCCATCCGTTTCAGCGAGCACGTACTCACTCTTCCTACCATCGATAATAAGATCGAGGTGGAGCAACTTGTCTTGGACATTATTATAGATGTGACAGACGTCCCGGTACTCCCCGATACAGTCGACTTGACGCAAAAGCTCATACTTGGTTTCAAGTGGCATTTGATTCGCCACGTGTGTATGGAAGATACAGACGATGCTGTCCGTTTCAATCGAATCGACTCGTGTTTTTAATAATTGAACTCCATCCCCTTGAATCAACTCCAATGGTTGTGATCCGATCAACGCACTCGCCTGTTCAAATAGCTCGAGACGAGTTGTATGTTCCGGCCATATAAGCGAATTCAACCATAATTTTTCATCGCCATCGGTCAAATCGACGATATTCAAATCAAACCCGATTCGTTCCCGGACTGGAGGAATCGGTAGATTCAGTCGAGGTCTTCCTTCGCCAATCACCTCCGCTGAAATCTCGAGGGATGACGTGACGTTCCCGACCAGTTCGCTGTCGTCATATCGATAGCTGTACTGGTCCCATAAGAGCTGTAGACCGGCGCTCGTACCAATCTCCACTAAAGACAACGGTTGCTTTGAGTATCTAGAAATCATACCGAACACTGGATATAAATACGCACACCGTCTCACTTCGTTCGTTTGAACGAGCCTAGTCTGTAAGAGAGCAACCAACTCAGTTTCATAAGTTTTGCAAAATTGCTGAAAACTCGGAAATAGTCCTTCATCTACCTCTTTCGCTTCAATGGCCACGCTTGGGTAATAGTCGCCTAATGGATGCTGGTGCCCACTCAAGAGCAGATAATGGACTGCTCCAAACAACAGGTTCGGAATAGGCTGTCCTGGATTGGCTTGCTCACATAATGTGAGAATCGACACGTCTGTCGCTATCTCGTTCGACAATGATTCATAAAGAACACTCGAACCTCTACACTCGTTTGAAGCAAATCTCATAAAAGCTTGAGCGATTTGATTTGTCGGCAATGTACTTCCCCCTTCGTCCCCTTGCACAATCGTACACTCCTTGCTTATTCCTTACGCATCGCTCACTTCCCTTTATTTTTAAACTTTCACATACAAAAAAAAGACCCTAGCCTCAGCTAGGATCTACGGATACCGGTGGTCGGAGTCGAACCGACACTCCAGAGGAACACGATTTTGAGTCGTGCGCGTCTACCAATTCCGCCACACCGGCATATTATGTTGGAGGCGCCAGTCGGAATCGAACCGACGATAGAGGAGTTGCAGTCCTCTGCCTTACCACTTGGCTATGGCGCCAAATTTAATGGAGCGGAAGACGGGATTCGAACCCGCGACCCCGACCTTGGCAAGGTCGTATTCTACCACTGAACTACTTCCGCATAATGGCTGGGCTGGAAGGGATCGAACCTACGCATGTCGGAATCAAAATCCGATGCCTTACCACTTGGCTACAGCCCAATAAAATGGGGCGACTGAAGGGAATTGAACCCTCGAATGCCGGAATCACAATCCGGTGCGTTAACCACTTCGCCACAATCGCCATAATTATATTAGAAAGCAGGGGCAGCAGGAATCGAACCCGCGCTGACGGTTTTGGAGACCGTAGTTCTACCGCTAAACTATGCCCCTAGGTGGTGGGGGGGGGCGGATTCGAACCGCCGAACCCGAGGGAGCGGATTTACAGTCCGCCGCGTTTAGCCACTTCGCTACCCCCCCACATGGTGGCTTTGGACGGAATCGAACCGCCGACACAAGGATTTTCAGTCCTTTGCTCTACCAACTGAGCTACAAAGCCATGTATGTAGTAATTTAATTGAAAAAATGGCGGTCCTGACGGGATTCGAACCCGCGATCTCCTGCGTGACAGGCAGGCATGTTAACCGCTACACCACAGGACCACACTAATTGCGGGGGCTGGATTTGAACCAACGACCTTCGGGTTATGAGCCCGACGAGCTACCAGACTGCTCCACCCCGCGACGATATAAAATTTAAATGGTGACCCGTACGGGATTCGAACCCGTGTTACCGCCGTGAAAGGGCGGTGTCTTAACCGCTTGACCAACGGGCCATACTATTGATTGAAAAACTGGCGGAGAGCAAGGGATTCGAACCCTTGAGACGGTTTTGCCGCCTACACGAATTCCAATCGTGCTCCTTCGGCCACTCGGACAGCTCTCCAAAAAGAGAAAAGTGGCTCCGCAAGTAGGATTTGAACCTACGACCTACCGGTTAACAGCCGGTTGCTCTACCACTGAGCTATTGCGGAACGATCTTGCCTGGCAGCGTCCTATCCTCACAGGGGGAGACCCCCAACTACTTTCGGCGCTGAAGCGCTTAACTTCCGTGTTCGGCATGGGAACGGGTGTGGCCGCTTCGCTATCGCCACCAGACAAGTATTATATTAACATTATTTAGTCATAACGTCAATATTTTTTAAGAGATTGTTCTCTCAAAACTGAAGACTCATCAATTCATACAAACCTTAGACTAGATCAAAGCCTCGACCGATTAGTATCATTCAGCTCCACACGTCGCCGTGCTTCCACCCATGACCTATCTACCTCATCGTCT
>NZ_JACSLR010000061.1:0-220 GCF_018618255.1 Exiguobacterium sp. s56
GCATGCGTTGTCGAAACACTAAAACCCAGCTGGCAAAGTTCTGTACTTTTCGTTGCATTATTGTGCACATTTGTATTGCAAAATACACTAGCACACGTAGGATTGTCGTGACTGTAATCAACGCTGTTAAAATCCCTTATATCAACGTATTAAAAATCCCTCAAATTAACGGATAATGATTCTGACAACCTGAAAATGGAGTGTGAGACATGATCCGAAG